>CALMNV010000001.1 GCA_937873285.1 uncultured Intrasporangium sp.
GGCGTCCTCGGCCAGGACACGCAGGTCCGCCGCGAGAGCGAGCTGGAGCCCGGCACCCACCGCGGCGCCGTGCACCTGAGCCACGACGACGGCCGAGCACCGGCTCCACCCCGTGAACGCCTCCTGGTAGCGGGCGACGGCGGCCAGCAGCGGCTCGCGGCCGGCCGCGGTGAGATCGGCCAGGCGCTCCTCCCCCGGCACCCCGGCCGGTGTGAACAGGCGCGTGTCGGCGCCCGAGGAGAACGAGGGCCCGGCGCCGCGCAGCACGACCACGCGCACCTCGTCGGGCACCGCACGGGCCTGCTCGGCCAGGGCGGCCCACAGGGAGGGGGTCTGGGCGTTGTGCCGCTCCGCGTTGTCCAGCGTGAGCGTGCGCACCGCCCCGTCGGTCTTCACCCGCAGGTGTGGATGCTCTGTCATGCGGGCCGCCGATCCCTTCTCGTTGGTCACTGCGCCGGCTCGCGGTGCCTGCCCTTCGCGTGACGTGCGCGCGGCCGCAGCCCGGCCGTCGGTGCACGGGTGGGGGCCACGCGATCAGGCGAGCGAGACGAGATCGCGGTAGTCCGGGCCCCACAGGTCCTCGACGCCGTCGGGAAGCAGGAGGATCCGCTCGGGCTCCAGCGCCTCGACCGCGCCCTCGTCGTGCGTGACGAGCACGACGGCCCCCTCATAGCTGCGCAGCGCGCCGAGGATCTCCTCGCGCGACGCCGGGTCGAGGTTGTTGGTCGGCTCGTCGAGGAGCAGCACGTTCGCCGCGGAGACGACGAGCATCGCCAGCGACAGCCGCGTCTTCTCCCCGCCGGAGAGCACCCGCGCCGGCTTGGCGACGTCGTCGCCGGAGAAGAGGAACGACCCGAGCACCTTGCGCACGTCGGTCTCGCCGAGCTCGGGTGCGGCCGACTTCATGTTCTCCAGGACGGTCCGCTCGACGTCGAGGTTCTCGTGCTCCTGCGCGTAGTAGCCGAGCCGCAGCCCGTGGCCCGGCTCCACCTGCCCGGTGTCGGGATCGTCGACCCCGGCGAGCATCCGCAGCAGCGTCGTCTTGCCCGCGCCGTTGAGCCCGAGCACGACGACCCTCGACCCCCGGTCGATGGCGAGGTCCACGTCGGTGAACACCTCCAGCGAGCCGTAGGACCGGGACAGGCCCGAGGCACGCAGAGGGGTGCGCCCGCACGGCGCCGGCCGGGGAAAGCGCAACCTGGCGACCTTGTCGGAGACCCGCTCCCCCTCCACGCCGGCGAGCAGCCGCTCGGCCCGCCGGGCCATGTTCTGCGCGGCCACCGCCTTGGTGGCCTTGGCCCGCATCTTGTCGGCCTGGGCGAGCAGCGCGCCGGCCTTCTTCTGCGCGTTGGCCAGCTCTCGCTTTCGACGCCGCTCGTCGGTCTCGCGCTGCTGCAGGTAGATCTTCCAGCCGACGTTGTAGACGTCGAGAGCGGCCCGGTTGGCGTCGAGGTGATACACCTTGTTGACGACGGCGCCGAGCAGGTCGCCGTCGTGGCTGATGACGACGAGGCCACCCTTGTAGGCCCGCAGGTAGTCTCGCAGCCACCCGATCGAGTCGGCGTCGAGGTGGTTGGTCGGCTCGTCGAGCAGCAGCGTCTGCGCACCGGAGAAGAGGATGCGGGACAGCTCGACCCGGCGCCGCTGGCCGCCGGACAGCGTCCGCAGCGGCTGGCCGAGGAGCCGGTCGTCGAGCCCGAGGGCGCTGGCGATGGCGGCGGCCTCGGACTCCGCGGCATACCCGCCCTGCGCTTCGAACTCGACGTCGAGGCGGGCGTAGCGGCGCATCGCCTTCTCCCGCACCGCCGGGTCGTCGCTGCCCATCCGCGCCTCGGTCTCCCGCCGGTGGCGGACGATGACGTCGAGACCGCGGGCGCCGAGCACCCGGTCGCGGGCGACCTGGTCGAGGTCGCCGGTCCGCGGGTCCTGCGGGAGGTAGCCCACCGCGCCGGTGCGGGTGACGGCACCGGCCGCCGGCTGGCCCTCACCGGCCAGCACCTTGGTGAGCGTCGTCTTGCCGGCACCGTTGCGTCCGACGAGCCCGATCCGGTCTCCCTCGGCGACGCGGAAGCTGACGTCCTCCATGAGCAGGCGGGCGCCGGCCCGCAGCTCCAGCCCGGTGGCGACGATCACGGCATACCCCTCTCGTGTGCCGCACTTCGTCAGCGGCCGACAACACCTCTATTCTGCCAGCCCGGATGCCGCGTCCCGACGGCTCGCCCGCCGGGGCCCCCTGCCACCGGGGCATTGGGTAGCGTGGCCCAGCGTGACCACCCCCCTCACCGTCCGTGACATCTCGCCGGCCGAGCACCTCGCGTGGGTGCGCTCCCAGCCCGCGGGAAGCTTCCTCCAGACGCCGGCGTGGGCCGCCGTCAAGCAGGAGTGGCGCGGCGAGTCGGTCGGCTTCTTCGACGGGGACCGGCTCGTGGGGGCCGCCCTGGTGCTCTACCGGCCGCTGCCGGTGCTCGGACGGTCGCTGGCCTACGTCCCCGAGGGCCCCCTGCTCGACTGGTCCTCGCCCCGGCTGCTCGAGATGCTTCGCGCGCTGCGCGACCACCTCAAGGCCAAGAAGGCGTTCGCGATGCGGATCGGACCGCCCGTGCCGACCGCTCGGTGGGGGGCTGCGACGCTCAAGGAGTCGGTGAGCGACCCTTCCCTGCACCGCCTCGACGAGGCCACCGCGGACGTCGTCGAGCCGGTCGGCGCGGGGGTGGTGGACCTGCTGCGCCGGCTCGGCTTCGTCTGCCTGTCCGGGGAGGACGGCTTCAGCGCCGGCCAGCCGGAGTACGTCTTCCAGATCCCCCTCGCCGGCCGCTCGGAGGCGGACCTGCTGGCAGGGATGAACCAGCTGTGGCGGCGCAACATCAAGAAGGCGGAGCGGGGCGGCGTGCAGGTCCGGGTCGGCGGACCCGGCGAGGTGGCGGCCTTCCACCGCATCTACCTGGAGACGGCCGAGCGCGACCGGTTCACCCCGCGCCCCCTCGACTACTTCACCCGCATGTATGCCGCCCTGGCCGCCGAGGACCCGGAGCGCATCCGTCTCTACCTCGCCGAGCACGACGGCGACCTCGTGGCTGCCGCTCTGTGGATCCGCGTCGGCGGGCACGCCTGGTACTCCTACGGCGCGTCGACGTCAGCCAAGCGCGAGCTGCAGGGCTCGACCGCGATGCAGTGGCGCATGCTCCGGGACTCCCTCGCCGCTGGCGCGACGGTCTACGACCTGCGGGGGATCACGAGCACCCTCGACGCGGACGATCCGCACCTCGGCCTGCTGCGCTTCAAGCTCGGCACGGGCGGCGAGGCGGTGCGTCTCGCGGGCGAGTGGGACCTTCCGCTGCACCGGCTGCTGTATGCCGCGTTCACGCTCTACCTCAAGCGGCGGTGACCCGGTGAGCCTCACCCTCGTCGTGGACGTGGAGCGCTGGCGGGCGGCGCAGGAGCGGGCCTGCGCGGCGCTGCCGGGGATCGTGCCGGTCGTCAAGGGCAACGGCTACGGCTTCGGCCGCGAGCTGCTGTGCCGGGAGGCGCAGCGGCTCGCGGTGCCGCAGATCGCCGTGGGCACGTATGCCGAGCTGCCGGAGGCGCTCGCCGCCTTCGGGCGCGAGGTGCTCGTCCTCGAGCCCTACCGCCCGGCGGTCTGCGGCGGCCTGCCCGACCTCGCCGACGCGCGGGTGCTGCACACCGTCACGTCCGCGTCCGACGTGGCGGACCTGCGCAACCGAGCGCCGGGCAGCCGGGTGCTCGTCGAGGGACTGACGTCGATGAACCGCTTCGGCGCCCCGCTCGACCGGCTCGGTGAGCTCGCCGCGGAGACCGGCGCTGTGGGGGCGACGCTGCACCTGCCGCTCGGCACCGGCCACGTCGCCGAGATCGGCCGCTTCCTCGAGGCCGCGCCGGAGATCTCGCGCTGGTACGTCTCGCACGTCACCGGCCAGGAGCTGGCCGAGCTGCGGCGGCGCTTTCCCGGCCGGGAGCTGCGGCCCCGGGTCGGCACCGCACTGTGGCTGGCCGACCCCGCGGCATATCAGGTGCGCGCCGGCGTCCTCGACGTGCGACCGGTGGCCAAGGGCGACCGGTGCGGCTACCGCCAGCGGCCGCTGCCGGCGGGCCACCTCGTCGTCGTCAGCGGCGGGACGTCGCACGGGGTGGCCATGGAGTCGCCGTCCTCGGCGGCGACGGCGCGCAGCCGGGCGGTCGCGGTGGCCGAGGGGGTGCTGGAGGCCGCGCACCGGGTGCGCTCGCCCTTCACGGTGTCGGGGACCACCCCGCGGTTCGCCGAGCCGCCGCACATGCAGTGCAGCCTGCTCGTCCTGCCGGCCGGGGTGGCGCCCCCGGCGGTCGGTGACACCGTCGCGGTGCGGATGCGACTGACGACGGCCTACGTCGACGCCGTGGAGCTCGCCTCTCCGGACCGCCGGTAGACCACGCCACGGTGCGGCGCCAGGGTGACCTGCGCTGGGGCCGGCTCGCCGTCGCGACCGGTCAGCCCGGGCGGGACGTCGACGGTGATCCTGCGCCGCGGCTTGTCGTTGAAGTTGACCGCCGCCCATCCCCCGGTGAACTCTCGCCACCACCCGTTGCCGCGCTGCCGCGGGTCGTCCACCGGCTCCCCGAGGTCCCAGCCCTGCTCCGGCACGAACGGCGTCCCGTCGTAGCCGTCGTGCGCCGTCGCGGCATACGCTCCGCCGAGCCCACCGCCGAAGATCCAGAAGGCGGCCAGACCGTAGACGACGTTGGGGTGGCCGTCCATGCCGTCGGACGCCGTGCGCAGGATCGTCAGCCCGGGGCCCGCGGCCTGGGCGGCCTGGACCGCTGCGGTCCGCGGGTCGAGGTAGTCGTCCGGGCCCCACGCGAGATAGACCTCCTCGAAACCACCGCCGTATGCAGCGTGCCGGGCCCAGCGGCCGGGGTCGCGGCGTGACTCGGCGAT
>CALMNV010000002.1 GCA_937873285.1 uncultured Intrasporangium sp.
TTTTATACCGACGAGGACCGCGCTCGCGGCGAGAAGCGCCTCGACGGGTCTCGATGTGCTCGAGGCTGCAGGCCGCCACGGTGCCGCCGGCCGGACGGCATACGGCTCAGGGACGGGCGCCGTGCATCTCCATGGAGATGGCTCGGGCGGCGCGGTGCAGAGGCCCTGCCGCCTGGGCCACGAAGTCGTCCGTCATCCGCGGAAGCGGCCCGGACAGCGAGAGCGCGAGGCGCTGTGGCGTGTCGGGGACCGCTACCGCGACACAGCGCACGCCGACCTCCTCCTCCCCCTCGTCGAGCGCGTAACCCCGCTCCCGGGTCCGCTCCAGCTCCGCGGCCAAGTCGTCGGGCGAGGTGATGGTGTGCTCGGTGCGCGCCGGCATCCCGGTGCGCGCCAGCAGGGCACGCACCTCATCCGGGTCGATCCCGGACATGATCGCCTTGCCCACACCGGTGCTGTGCAGCAGCGCATGGCGACCCACCTCGGTGAACATCCGCATGGAGTTCTGCGACGCCATCACCTGTCCCACATAGACGACCTGGTCCCCGTCGAGCATCGCGAGGTTCACCGACTCACCGAGCTCGCGGGCGAGCCGCTCCATGTGCGGCCGCGCCCAGCGACCGATCATGCGTGAGGTCGTCTCTCCCAGGCGGATCAGGCGTGGGCCCAGCGAGTACTGCCGAGACGCCTCCTGGCGCACATAGCCGAGGTCGACGAGCGTGCGCACGAGCCGGTGGATCGTCGGCAGCGGCAGGTTCGCCTCCGTCGCCAGCTGGGAGAGCCCGATGACCCCACCGGCGTCCGCCATCCTCTCGAGGATGCCGAACGCCCGCTCCAGCGACTGCACGCCGCCGGTCCGCGCGGTGACGCCCTCGGGCTCCGTCGGGGCGACCCGAGCACCCTTCTCCCCGCCTACGGGAGAAGCCTTTCGTATCATGGAAGCAGTGTACGGCCGGCCCGTTCGCGACCTGCTCGACCTGCCTGCCCCGCCGGCTCGCCTTGGCCTACGACGGCCGCCCGAAGGAGCGCAGCGCCCCCGTGTAGGGCTTGGCCGGTGGAGGGGCCAGCTCCCCGGTCGTCGACGGACGCAGCCCCATCCGGACGAGGCCCTCGGCCAGCACGGTCGCCGCGGCCACGCCGTCCACCACGGGGACCCCCAGCTGCTCGGTCAGCAGCTCGGGCAGCCCTGCCATCCCCGCGCATCCGAGGACGATGGCGTCGCTGCCGTCCTCGGCGAGCGCGGACTTGGCAAGCGTGAGGAGAACGGCGTACGTGTGGTCCCTGTCCTCCTCCAGCTCGAGGACCGGGATGTCGCAGGCGTGCACCCCGGCACAGTGACGCTCGAGACCGTAGATGCGCGTGAGGTCCCAGGCGCGCCCGACGGTGCGGCTCATCGTCGTGACCACGCTGAAGCTGCGGCCGAGGAGGGAGGCGGTCTTCATGGCGGCCTCGGCGATCCCGACGACCGGCCGCGACGCCGCCTCGCGCGCGGCATCCAGGCCGGGGTCCCCGAAACAGGCGAGGACGAACGCATCCGCGTCGGCGTCGAGCCGGATGACCTCGAGCAGTCCCGGCACCGCGAGTGCCTCGTCGTAGTGGCTCTCGATCGAGGCCGGGCCCATGCTCGGGGTGGCACCGGTGACCATGGTGTCGGGGCTCGCGACCCGCCGCGCCTGCGCCTCGATGAGGTCCGTCATGGACTTCGTCGTGTTGGGGTTGACGACCGTGATCCGCATCGGCTTGCCTTTCACTTCGTGACGAGCTTGGCGGTGAGCTGGTGCTCACCCACGCCGAGGCGGGGAGCGAGCAGGCTGTATGCCGCGAAGCCGACGCCGCAGCCGATGAACCAGCTGTAGTCGGTCAGCCACCTGACCCCCGGCACGAACACTGCGGCGAGAGCCGCGGCGGCGGCGATCAGGGTCGCGTAGATGGCGGGCGGGTTGTAGCCGCGCTTGTAGTGGTAGGCGCCCGACTCGTCGAGCGTGAAGAGGTCGTCGATGCACACGCGCTGCTTGTGCACGACGTAGTAGTGCGCGATGAGGACGCCGAAGAGCGGGCCGATGAAGGCGCCCAGCGTGTCCAGCGTGTAGCGGATGGTGTCCGGGCTGTTGTAGAGGTTCCACGGCGTGAGCAGCACCGAGCCGACGGCCGCGATCATCCCGCCCATCCGCCAGCTGATCTTCTGCGGCTTGACGTTGGAGAAGTCAAAGGCCGGCGAGACGAAGTTCGCGACGATGTTGATGCCGATCGTGGCCGTCGTGAAGGTCAGAGCGGCCAGCACGAGCGCGACCGTGTTGTCGATGCGCCCGACGGTCTCCACCGGGTCGGTGATGAGCTGGCCGTAGACCGGCAGCGTGGCCGCCGCCGTGAGCACGGTGAGCAGCGAGAAGAAGAGGAAGTTGACGGGCAGGCCCCAGAAGTTGCCCTGCTTGACCGCCTCGAAGCTCTTGCCGTAGCGGGAGAAGTCCCCGAAGTTGAGCATCGGGCCGGAGAAGTAGGAGACGACCAGGGCGGTGGCGGCGAGCATGGTGGTGAACACCTGCGAGCCGCTCAGTGAGCGGTTGGACAGGTTGAGGTTGACCTGCCACCCGGCCTTGGCGAGCAGGTAGACGGCCAGGGCCACCATGACGACGTACACCGCGGGCCCGGCGAAGTCGATGAACCTGCGGATCGTGTTCATGCCCGTCCAGAAGACGGCGGCCTGTGCGACCCACAGGAGGGCGAAGGTGAAGTAGCTCAGCGTCGACAGCCCGAGCATGCCGTGCTGGCTGACGTCGGCATACGGTGCGAGGGCGGGAAACATCCGCAC
>CALMNV010000003.1 GCA_937873285.1 uncultured Intrasporangium sp.
GGTGCCGCCGTTGCCCGCCGCGGCGGCGCCCGCGGGGGGGGCGCCCGCGACGCGGAGCTCGTCGGGAAGGTTCTCCTTGAGCTTGCGCACGACCGGGGCCTCGATGGTCGACGACGCCGACCGGACGAACTCACCCTGGTTCTTCAGGTGCTGCAGCAGCACCTTGCTTTCGACTCCGAGCTCCTTGGCGAGCTCGTAGACCCGGACCTTAGCCACATCTCTCCTGTCTTGGTCCGGCCCTGACAGGGTGGCCGAACCGTCGCTATTGCTGGGGCTTGCTCATCGCTGAGGACTCATCGGGAGCTCATCGCGTGTCGACCCGCCTTGTTGGTTCGAGGAACTTGCCTGGTCCGTGGCACCGCACTGGAGGGGAACCACAGGAAACGCTACGCGCGCTGGACGCGCAGTTGTGCCGCCACCGCCTCGACGTCGACCGGCGCCTGCACCCGCAGGGCCCGTCCGAACGCCTTGCGGCGCACCGCGAGCTCGAAGCACTCGGGCCTCGGGTGCAACCACGCACCGCGGCCCGGCATCCGGTGCCTCGGGTCGGGCCGGAGCGCGATGGGAGTGCGCCCGTCCGTCGCCGCGACCACTCGCAGCAGAGCCGACCAGCTATCCGATTCCCGACATCCCACACACGTGCGGGAAGGCCCGGGGCGGAGTCCAGTCCGGTCGGCCACGCATCAGTCTAGCGCGTGCGGCCCCCACACCGTGCCATCACGGTGTGGGGGCCGGTGACGCCGCGCTCAGGGCCGGCCGAGCTCGGTCACCAGCCGTAACGCGCGGTGCGGGCACGCCGCGACCGCCTCCCGGGCGGCCGGCTCGGTCTGCGCCTCGAGATCGCCCGCGACGACTGGATAGCCCCACTCGTCGAGGACCACGTGCTCAGGCAGCAGCTCGGCGCACAGTCCGCGGGCCCGGCAGGCGGGCCAGTCGACCCGCAGCGTCCCGATGCTCCGGCTCATGACCGCTCGCTCCTCTCCTCGTATGCCGCGGCCCTGCCTCGCGCAGCGCAGCTGCACGCGCCCTCCAGATGCGCCTGCACCGCCTCCGGGAGCCCTGTCAGGAGCGAGGAGACCATGCGCGCCGTGCCGTCGGGGTGGGCGCAGGCGCCGCGTCGTGTCACGAGGCCGGTGAGCTCCCGGATCCGGGGACGGGTGTCGCTTCCGCCCCGCAGCCTTGCGACGGCCTGCGCGAGGGCGGGAAGGCCCTCATGGCAGGGTCCGCACCGTCCGGCGGACTGCCGCGCGAGGTAGTCGGTCACCCGGGTGGTGACCGCGACCGGACAGGTCCGGTCCGACCCTGGCAGCAGCACCCCGGCCCCCAGCGTGAGGCCCTGCTCGCGGAACGCCGTCGCCGACACCCGCAGACCCCTCAGCTGCTGCGGCGCGACCCACGTGCCGTGGTAGCCGCCGGCGAGCACGGGACGCTCCAGCTCGGGCGAGCCCAGCACCGCGGCGAGCGGCTCGCCGTGGGCCACCTCGACGACGTGAGAGCTCCGCCGGCCGTCGTCCTGCTCGCGGGTCACGGTGAGCAGGGTCGTCCCGGGCTCCGCCGAGGTGCCGTGCCCGGTGTAGCACTCGACGCCGCGCGCAGCCAGGACCGCGAGGTGCGCGAACGTCTCCGCGTTGGACAGCAGCGTGGGCCGGCCCCGGTGTCCGCTCGTGGCCTCCGGCACCCACGACGTCACCGGCAGGCCGGCCCTGCCCGCCATCAGCTCCAGGACAGCCCGGGACTGGCCCGAGACGAACCGCGGCTCGGCCACATGGTGCGTCCAGGTGACCGGTCGGCGCCCCCGCTCCGCGAGGGCCGCCTCGAGGGCCCGGCCGGTCTCCGGCCGGTCCGTGGCCGTGACGACGTGGACCTCGCGGGCCCCGAGGGCCCGGGCGGCAACGTGTGCTCCGTCGAGGACGAGGTGCGGGACGGTCCGCAGCAGGGCCGAGTCCTTCGCGCTCGCCGGCTCGCCCTCCGCTGCGTTGACCACGACGACCGGTCGGCGCCCCGCGCTGACCGCCTCCAGCTTGCGCGCCAGCGGGAAGCCGGCGCCTCCGCGCCCACGCACGCCACCGAGCCGGGCGGCGTCGAGCAGCTGCGGCAGGGTGCGCTCGGGGACGTCTCCGAAGTGAGCGCGGTGGGCGGTGAGCCCCGGGCCGCTGTCCAGCTGGGACAACAGCAGCGGCCCCCGGCCCACCTGCAGCTCCCGATCACGGCAGGGCAGTTGCAGCATGGCTACGCCACCGCCTTCGACGCTGCCGGCAGCCCGGCCGGTGCAGTGCGCAGCCGGCGAGCGACGACGACGAGCCGGGCTGCTGCGCTGGCGATGACCGCGCCGACGCAGACCGCCGTGAGCGCCAGCGACCACAGCTTGGCCGAGTCGGTCCCGATGCCGAGGCCGTGGACCACCGAGACGGCCCAGGCCAGGTAGGAGGACAGGTGCACGGCGCGCCAGACCCGGTGCGGGATGTGCCTGCGCAGCAGCGAGGTGACGCCGACCACGACGAGCAGGTCGAGGGCGACGGCCCCGAGCCCGAGGAAGAGCGGGCGATACGTGGCGCCGAACGGGACCACCGCCTGCCACCAGCGGATGTCGACGTACTCGTCGATGACCGCACTGGCGACGTGTGCCGCGAGCAGCGCGAGGGTGACGCCGGCCAGCGCCCGATGCAGTCCCTGGGTGACGAACCGGGGCCACAGCGGGCTGAAGCGGCGGCCGGTGGCCAGGATTCCCAGGACGACCGTCAGGCTGAACGCGACGAGCAGCACGGCACCGGTCGCGCGGTTGAGGTACCAGAGCAGCGGGGAGCTCATCGTGCCCCCTCTTCGCCGACCTCTGTGACGCCGACGACCCAGGCAGCGGTCCGCACCACCGTGCCCTGCCGGTCCACGAGCAGCGCGGCGATCCCTCGCTCCTCGAGCCACGCGAGGGCCCCGTCGCCTCTGACGAGCGCCGCCGTGGTGGCGACGTTGGCCGTGACGCAGGCGGGAGCGTATGCCGTCGCCGTCGACCATCGTCCGCCCGTCGGTGCGCCGGTGCGCGGGTCGAGGAGGTGGTGCAACTGCCGACCACCGCGCACCCACCGCCGCGCCGAGACGGTGGAGGTGGCAAGGCCGCCCTCCCCGAGCCTGACCTCGCCCAGGACCCTGCCCTGCTCGAGGTCGCTCTCCGTGTGAGCGAGCACCACCGGCCAGCCACCGGCTCCGGGCGTGGCTCCTGTCGGCGCACCGGGCCCGTCGGGGTCGCCGACCGCTCGCACGTCCCCGCCGACGCTGACGAGCAGCGGCGTGCCGAGCCGTTCGGCGATGGTGAGAGCCACCAGGTCGGCGGCATACGCCTTGCCCGTCGCCCCGAGGTCCAGCGCGGTCCCCGGCGGCACGAGGAGCGTCTCGTCGTCGACGAGCACGGAGCGCCAGGAGGGCCGGTGCAGCGGCAGCGCGCTCGGCGAGGCGTCCTCGGGCGCCACGAGCTCGAAGGTGCGGTCGTAGCCGGCGGCGGCAAGCGCCAGGCCGAGCGTGGGATCGACCAGCCCGTCGGTCTCGACCGCCGCCTCGATCGCGACCCGGACCGCCCCGACGAGCACCGGGGAGACGGGCACCCGCGTGCCGGGCCGTGCGTTGGCCCGGCTCAGGTCGCTGTCAGCCCGGAACCGGCTGCACGTGCGGTCGACCTCGTCGAGGACCTCCGCGGCGAGCTGCGCGGCATCCGTGAGCCGGTCCCGGTCATGGACGCGGAGGTGCACATAGGTGCCGAGGGCGCGCCACGAAGCCACTCCGGTGTCGGGCTCGACACTCATCCCCCGGGGGGAGCGCCAGCGTGCTCGACATCATGACCCCGTGCTCGGTGCCGGAGGTGCCGGCCGGGCCGGGCGGGGGGCGGCCGCACGCACCGGCGCAGGGCGCTGCGCGGCGCTCACCCGGGCGGGCGGGGAGTACGCGCGGGTCGTGCTCGGCCCCGCGGTCCCGCTCACCCCGGATCGAGCGGCATAGGACGTCGCACGCGAGGCCGCGCGCTGGGCCGAGCCGGCGCTCATGCCGCTGCTGCGGGCGGCGGAGACACCGCCCGGTGCGGCGACCCCCTTCGCCGAGGCGCGCACGATGGTCGCCGGGTCGACGACCACCCGCACCGGGCGCTGCACGACGGTCACGGCGGGTCGGTCACTGGTGGCGGGCACGCTCCCCGCCTGGCTGGCGGGAGCGCCGGACAGGGCGCCCGCCACCGAGTCCGTCGTCGGCGCCGAGGCCGCCGCGGCCTGAGCCCTGGCGGCGGCCTTGGCGGCGTTCGCGTCCTGCGTCTGGCGCGCCACGAGGGCCGTCACGGCTCCCGTGCCCGACACCGCCGCCGCCGCGAGCACGCCTGAGAGCACGGTGAGCACCGCGCGGGAGCGGTCCCGCTGCCGAGGGCTGAGTACTTGTCTCACGTCTTCTCCTCATTCGTCCGAGCATCGGTCCCCTCCATCCTGCGTGCCCCCGAAACAAGCCCGCCTCAGATCGGCCTTAAGGGCGCGTCATCGACTCCGCGCACGCACTTGACGAGGAGTTGAGGCTCGGACGAGGCCGGGTTGAGCCTCCGGCGGGGAGGGTGGAGACACCACATCTCGACCAGGAGGTCCACCCGTGTCAGTTCTCCGCGCACTCAGCGTCGGCAGCTCGATCGGCGCCCTGGCCGGCGTCGCCGGCTACGCCGCGCTCGCCCCGGCACCCGCCGCCCCGAAGCCGGCCACCCCCCAGGCCGCCGTCTCCACCGCCCAGCCGGGTGCCTCGGCGCCGGCCGGTGCGAGGCAGGCACCGGCCATCACGGTGTGGGCCCCGTGCCCGGCGCCCGCCCGTGCCGAGGGCAGCGAGTGCATCGTGCACGTTCCTGCGCCCCCGGCCCCTACGGTGGCCAATGCCGCCGACACAGCTGTCCCGCGACCGGCGGCCACGACCCGCCAGAAGCGCGACGGGCGCACCAGCGCCCGCCCCGCCCCCATGTCCGCCCCCCGGGTCGCGGCGGCAGTCCCACCGGTGGCGAGGACCTCGCCGGCTGCCTCGCCTCCGCAGCGTCCAGCCCGTCCGCTGACCGTGAGCCCGGCGCGTGACGACGAGGCCCCCTCGACGCGCGAGCCCGCCCCGAGCGCCCGAAGCTCAGAGGACCAGCGCCCAGCCGAGACGGTCTCGCCTCAGCGGCTCTCCGAGGGCGACTGAGACGGTCCCCGTCGCGGCCGCGGCCGCGACGGGGACCGTGGCGCTTCGGGGGGTGAGAGGGTGAGGGAGACCACCACGGCCAGACCGCCCAGCTGCGAGCTGCGCAGCTCCACGCCGCCCCCGGCGGCCTCCGCGGTGCGTCGCACGATGTCGAGGCCCAGGCCACTCGACCCGCTGCCACTGGCGCCGCGCCGCAGGGCCTGCCCCGCGGCGCCGGGTCCGCCGTCAGCGACGGTGAGGACCATCCGCGGCTCGGCCGAGGCCGCGGACTCGACCTCGACGCTCACCTCCACGGGGCTCTCCTCGGGGGTATGCGTGAAGACGTTGTCCATCAACGTGTCGACCAGCTCCCGGACGTCCTCCTCGGACAGGGCGACGCGGGCCGGGGTGGTGGGGCACCGCAGGGTCAGCTGGCGCCCCTGGTCCTCCGCGAGCGGCCTCCAGAAGGAGACCCGACGCCGGATCACCTCCAGCGCATCGCAGGGGGCGGGCAGCGCATCCCTGACCGACCGCCGCGCCTGCCTGACGACGGTGTCGATGCTGCGTTGCAGGTGGTCGATGTGCTCGCGCATGCGTTCCCCGAGGGCCGGCTCGGCGATGAGGTCGGCGTCGATGCGCAGCGCGGTGACCGGCGTCCGGAGGCGGTGAGCGAGGTCGGCGACCGCGTCGCGCTCGCTCTCCACGAGGCTGGCGATGCGGTCGGCGAGCTGGTTCAGCGCCGCAGCCAGCTCCACCGTCTCCGGAGGGCCCTCGGGGACGGCTCGCGCATCGAGGTGGCCGGCGCGCAGACGGTGCGCCACGTCCGCGAGGTTGGTGACGGGGATGCTCACCCGCCGACCGAGCTGCCGCGCGATGGCGATCGCGACCAGCACGAGCAGGGCGCCCAGGGCGATGATCGTGGCCCACGCCTGCGGAACCCCCGCGCGCTGCTGGTCCCGCGACACGGTCGTCGCGACCACGTCGACCCCTCGCGGGGTCTGGACCGGGGCCACCACGACCGCGGAGCCGTCGGCGGTGGTGCGGGTGAAGGCGCTCCGGGTCCGCCTCGCTGTCTGCACCGCCTCGCTCGAGGCGAGCCCGACATGGTCGTCACCGATCGCCGTGCCGCGAGGGAGCGCCACGACGACAGGCGTCCCCTGTGCCTCGAACAGGGCCAGCGTGCCGCGCAGGGAAGCGGGGTCCTCGACGCTGGCAACGAGCGTCGCGACGCTCTGCACCTGCTCGCGTGCCCGGCCGACGGCTCGGTCCTGCGCCAGGTTCTGCACCAGCAGGCACAGCGGCACGATGAACGCCACGACGACCGCCGAGGTGGTGGCCGCGACCAGCCACGTGATCCGGCGCCGCATCAGCGCGGATCCTCCGGAGCGCTGAGGCGCACCCCCACCCCGCGGACGCTGTGCAGGTAGACCGGCTCGGCAGCGGTCTCCCCGAGCT
>CALMNV010000004.1 GCA_937873285.1 uncultured Intrasporangium sp.
AAGGCTGCCGGCATCGCCGACACGGCCGTCGTCGACCCGCTGCACGCCAACTGCGGCGATACCGGCGCGGCGCATGCGCTGGTGCTTTTCGCCGCGACACTGGAAAAGGCCAAGGCCGGCGAGAAGATCCTGGTCGTGGGCTTCGGCCAGGGCGCCGATGCGCTGCTGTTCGAGGTGACGCCGGAACTCGCCAAGCTGCCCAGGCGCATGGGCGTCTCGGGTAATCTCGCCCGCCGCAAGGAAGAGACGCAGTACGGCCGCTATCTCGCCTCCTGACGATGACGACCGTCGCCACGGACAGCGCCCGTCCAAGCAGGCTGAGCCTGCCCCCACCGAGGAAGCCGAGCTGGGCCCCACGGATGAAGGCGACGGCGATCACCCAGGCGAGGGTGATCGGGATGAGGAACTTCCACCCGAACCGCATGAACTGGTCGTAGCGCACGCGGGGCAGCGAGCCGCGCAGCCAGACGAAGAAGAACATGAAGGCCCACAGCTTGACCGTGAACCACAGCAGGCCCCACCAGCCGCCGGCGAGCATCCCGTCGCCGATGGCGGAGATGAGCGGCGGAGCCTGCGGCCCGCCGAGGAACATCGTCGTGGCGAGCGCGGAGACGGTGAACATGTTGACGTACTCGCCGAGGTAGAACATCGCGAAGCTCATCGAGGAGTACTCGGTGTGGAAGCCACCGGTGAGCTCGCCCTCGCCCTCGGCGAGGTCGAACGGCAGTCGGTTGGTCTCCCCGACCATGGTGATGAGGTAGACCACGAAGGAGAAGAACGCCGGCAGGATGTACCACAGCGAGCTCTGCGCGGCGACGATCTGCGAGGCGGACATCGAGCCGCTGTAGAGGAAGATCGCGACGAGGGACAGGCCCATGGCGATCTCGTAGGAGATGAGCTGGGCCGTCGAGCGCAGCCCGCCGAGGAGCGGGTAGGTCGAGCCGGAGCTCCAGCCGGCGAGCACGATGCCGTAGACGCCCACGGACGCCACGGCCAGCACCAGCAGCACGGCGATGGGCACGTCGGTCACCTGCAGCGGCGTCCGGTGGCCGAAGATCGAGACCGTGCCGCCGACCGGGATGATCGCGAAGGAGACGAAGGCCATGGTGGCGGCGATGATCGGTGCGACCCGGTAGACGATGCGGTCGGCGTTCGCCGGGGTGATGTCCTCCTTGAGCATCGACTTCATGCCGTCGGCCAGCGTCTGCAGCAGGCCGAACGGGCCGTTGCGGTTGGGCCCGGGCCGCTGCTGCATCCGGCCGATCACCCGCCGCTCGAACCAGATGACCATCAGGGTCGACAGGAGCAGGTAGACGAAGATGGCGACCGCCTTGATCAGCGCCAGCCACCACGGCGTGTCGCTGAAGTCGGCGGTCGGGTTGTCGGCCGCCGTCAAGACGGTGGCCAGGCCGCTCGGTGCATATGCCGTGTATGCCGTCGCCAGCGGGCTCATGCGGCACCACCCTTCGTGACAGTGACGGTCGTGCCGCTGTCGGCGCCCAGCCCGGCGCGCACGGCGCACGCGCGCGAGTTGGTCGGCAGCCACACGACGCCGGCAAGAAGGCTCTCGGTGACGAGGGCCGGCAGGGTGACCGAGCCGGCCGGGCCGGTGACCGTGACCGCGTCGCCGCCGCCGATCCCGAGCCGGTCGGCGTCGCTCGGCGCGAGTCGCGCGACCGCCCGCGGCGCGGTGCCGGCGAGGAAGGGCTCCCCGTCCTGCATCCGCCCGGCGTCGAGCAGCGTCGGCCACGTGGCGAGGACGAAGCCACCGGCTGACGGCTCCTGCGGGGCGGAGCGCCGATGCACACCCGCCAGCTCGTCTCCGCCGCGGGCGCCGGCCCATGGGCCGAGCGCCTTCAGCTGGCTGTGGATCTCACGCTGGGTGCGGGTCTCGAGGAAGACGCCGAGCTCGCTGGCGAGCATGTCGAGGGCGCGGTGGTCACTGACGAAGCCGGTCGCCAACGCCAGCTCGAACGCTCGCACCCGCCCCTCCCAGTCGACGTAGCTGCCCGTCTTCTCGGACTGGGCGGCCACCGGCAGGACGACGTCCGCGTATGCCGTGACCGGTGACTCCCGCAGCTCCAGGGAGACGACGAAGGCCCGCTCCAGTGCGGCGCGGGCATCGGCCAGCCCCAGGTCGTGCGGGTCGACACCGCCGACGACGAGGGCGTCGAGCTCACCGGTGGCTGCCGCCGCGATCATCCCGGCCGTGTCGCGGGGAGCGGTCTCGGGCAGCGTGGCGGCGTTCCACACCCGGGCCACCTCGGCGCGTGCCGCCGGGTCGGCGACTGGGCGCCCGCCGGGCAAGAGGGAGCCGAGCGCTCCGGCCTCGAGCGAGCCGCGCTCTCCCGCCCGCCGGGGAATCCACGCCAGGCGCGCGCCCGTGGCTCCAGCGAGCTCCGCGGCCGCGGCCAGCGCCCCAGGCGCGGTGGCGAGGCGCTCACCGACGAGGATGATGCCGCCGGCCCGCAGCGCGCCGTCGACCCGCTGACCCAGCGCGGTGTCGGCCAGCGCCCGCAGGGCCCGCGCCTCCTGTCCGGGGATCGTCGGCAGGAGGGTGCCGCCGAGCTTCTCCAGGCCCCGGGAGGCGAAGGGCGCGACGGCATACACCGCCGTCTTGTTGCGGCGGGACGCCTTGCGCAGGCGCAGGAAGACGATGGGCGACTCGTCCTCCGGCTCGAAGCCGACGAGGAGGACGGACCCGGCGGTCTCCAGGTCGGCATACGTGACCGCCGTCCCGGCGGGGCCGGTGGCGACGACGTGCCGGGCGAGGAAGTCGGCCTCCTCGGCGGAGTGGGGGCGGGCCCGGAAGTCCACGTCGTTGGTGCCGAGCACGAGCCGCGCGAACTTGCCGTAGGCGTAGGCGTCCTCGGCGCTGACCCGGCCACCGACGAGCACGCCGGCCGCGCGAGCGCGGGACAGGCCGGCGGCGGCCGCCGCCAGGGCCTCCGGCCAGCCGACGACCCTCAGCACGCCCCCCTCGTCGCGCACCTGCGGGAGCTCGACGCGGTCCGGGGCGGTCGCGTAGGCGAAGGCCCAGCGGCCCTTGTCGCAGTTCCACTCCTCGTTGACCGCGGCGTCCTCGAGCGCCATCCGGCGCAGCACGACGCCGCGTCGGTGGTCGGTGCGCATCGCGCAGCCGCTCGCGCAGTGCTCGCACACCGAGGGCGTCGAGACGAGGTCGAACGGCCTGGCCCGGAACCGGTAGGCCGCCCCGGTCAGGGCGCCGACCGGGCAGATCTGCACGGTGTTGCCGGAGAAGTACGACTCGAACGGCTTCTCCTCGTAGATGCCGACCTGCTGCAGCGCCCCGCGCTCGACGAGGGCGATGAACGGGTCGCCGGCCACCTGGTCTGAGAAGCGGGTGCAGCGCGCGCAGAGGACGCAGCGCTCCCGGTCGAGCAGCACCTGGGCGGAGATGTTGATCGGCTTGGGGTAGGTGCGCTTGACGTCCTCGAAGCGCGAGACGGCGCGCCCGGCCTTCATCGCCTGGTTCTGCAGCGGGCACTCGCCGCCCTTGTCGCAGACCGGGCAGTCGAGCGGGTGGTTGATCAGGAGCAGCTCCATGACCCCGCCCTGCGCCTTGTCGGCGACCGGCGAGGTGAGCTGGGTGCTCACGACCATGCCCTCGGACACCGTCATGGTGCACGACGCCTGCGGCTTGGGCATCGGGCGGACATTGCCCTCCCGGTCGGGCATGGCCACGTCGACGAGGCACTGGCGGCAGGCGCCGACCGGGTCGAGGAGCGGATGGTCGCAGAAGCGGGGGATCTCGATGCCGACGACCTCGGCAGCCCGGATGACGAGGGTGCCCTTCGGGACGCTGACCGGCAGCCCGTCGATGGTGAGGTTGACCAGGTCGGGGCGGGCCGGGATCTGCGCGTCGCCGCCCTGGTCGACGGCGTTGCCACCGGCGCTCGGCGACGTGGTGGTGGTCATGCGGTCACCATCCCGGTGGACTCCTTGAGGTCGGTCGCGGCGAAGACGGTGGAGCGCTCCGGCGGGAAGAGGACACTGGCCGGCGTGTGCAGGCCGGCCTCGAACTCGTCGCGGAAGTGCCTCAGGGCCGACGTGATCGGCATCGTGGCGGCGTCACCGAGCGCGCAGAACGAGCGACCGAGGATGTTGTCGCAGACGTCGAGCAGCGTGTCGAGGTCCTGCTGGGTGCCCTGGCCGTGCTCCAGCCGCGTCATGACCTGGCGCAGCCACCACGTGCCCTCCCGGCACGGGGTGCACTTGCCGCACGACTCGTGGGCGTAGAAGTCGGTCCACCGGGAGACGGCGCGCACCACCGAGACCGTCTCGTCGAACACCTGCAGCGCCCGGGTGCCGAGCATGGAGCCGGCGGCCGCGACGGAGTCGAAGTCGAGCGGGACGTCGAGGTGCTCGTCGGTGAAGATCGGGGTGGACGAGCCACCCGGCGTCCAGAACTTGAGCCGGTGCCCGCTGCGGATCCCGCCCGCGAGGTCGATCAGCTCGCGCATCGTGATCCCGAGCGGGGCCTCGAACTGGCCGGGGTTCGTGACATGGCCCGACAGGCTGAAGATCCCGAAGCCGGTCGACTTCTCCGTGCCCATGCCCTTGAACCACTCGGACCCGTTGCGGATGATGCCGGGCACCGACGCGATGGACTCGACGTTGTTGACCGACGTGGGCCGTGCGTAGAGGCCGGCCGCGCCGGGGAAGGGCGGCTTGAGGCGCGGCTGGCCCCGGCGGCCCTCCAGGGAGTCGAGCAGCGCGGTCTCCTCCCCGCAGATGTAGGCGCCGGCGCCGGCGTGCACGACGACGTCGAGAGCGACGCCCTTGCCGAGGACGTCGGCGCCGAGGTAGCCGGCGGCCCGAGCCTCCTCGACGGCCCGCAGCAGCCGCCGGTAGACGTGCACCACCTCCCCGCGCAGGTAGATGAACGCCAGCTCGCAGCCGATCGCGTAGGACGAGATCGCGACCCCCTCGAGCAACACGTGCGGGTTGGCGAGCATCAGCGGGACGTCCTTGCACGTGCCCGGCT
>CALMNV010000005.1 GCA_937873285.1 uncultured Intrasporangium sp.
GCCGCTCACCCAGCCCTCGGACCGCGGTCACCAGCGTCTCCTGCCGGTCGCCGGTCAGCGGGTTGGCGGTGAACGCGACGCCAGCGGCGCGCGCCGCGACCATGGGCTGGACCAGCACCGCCATCTGCGGCGCGCCGACGCCGGCGCCTCCTCGGCCGGCCTGGTAGGCGGCCACCCGCGCCGACTCGGCCGCCTCCCGGCACCGGTAGATCGCGTCGCCCACCCGAGCGGTGGGGACGTCGAGGAACGTCTCGTACTGCCCGGCATACGACGCTCCGACGAGATCCTCCGCCGCCGCCGAGGAGCGCACGGCGAAGTCGCCTCTCCCGAGCAGACCCTCTCGCGTCAGGGCCGCTCGGACCGCTTCGCGCACCTCGGGCACCGGCGCCGCCCATGCTGCCGAGGTGACCACGACCCCCTCCGGGACCGGGAAGCCGGCGCCCAGCAGACCCGCCAGGGCAGCGGCCTTGCCGCCGACCAGCGCCACCGGCAGGCCGGCGGCGTCGGAGAGCGTCACGACGACAGGTTCGCTCGCCATGTCAACACCTTCGAGCGGTGGATGTATGAGTAGCCATGCTACTCATCGGCGGCGAGCGAAAGCCGCCCGAAGATGCGTTGCCACCAGTTGAGGGCGGAGGCTCTGAAGGGTCGTCCCGACGGCCGGTGATGGATGCTTGGGCAGTCCGACTCGCTGCACGGTATGCCGTCACCGAGACGCTGCGGGGCGGCGCGAGCTGGCCGGGCAGCGCGGTGCCCGGCCGGCCGGACCCTCTTGCAGGACAACGAGTCCCGTCGCAGGCGATCGCTATGCCCATGGGCTGCGCATCATCCAGAATGAGGCGCCGGCCGAGCCACGATCGTGTCGGCTGTCAGCGACCACGACCCAGGTGGATGACCTGGATCCTGACCACCCGCTCGTCGACCGCATACAGCACGCGGTAGCGACCGACGCGGAGGCGCAGCAGGTCTGGGTTCCCCAACGCGAAGGCGCTCGCCGGACGCGGGTCGTCCGCGAGCTCATCCACCGCGTCAAACACCGCGGCCAAACCGTTGGGGTCATCGGCCATGAAGATCTGGGCCACCGCGAGCGCCTCGTCGGCCCAGACGAGTTCGCATGTCAACCCCCCGCGCCCCCCGGCGCCGGAGGAAGCCCCAGAGCGGACCGGGCCTCCGCCTGCGTGACATACCTGACTTCGCCGAGCTGCCGTCGCAGCTGATAGCGCGCCAGTGCGAGCTCATCCTCCAGGTCCTCGATGCGGCGGACCTGGTCCGTGAGGTAGGCGTGGATCGCCTCGCGCGCGACCTCTTGCTTGCTGCGGTTCTCACTTCGGGCGCGCTCGGTCAGCATCCGGTCATCGGCGTCGCCCAAACGCAGAGTCATCGCCATGCCCTCATGGTGTCGACAGATACCAACCAGAGGATCGCCTCACCAACGATCCCGCGACGACACGCGCCAGCAGTGGGTCGATCGACCAGGGCGGCAGCCGGATGCAGACGACGCACGCTCCGCCACGTGGCTTTCGGCCGTAGGCCTCGGCGACGTTGGTGCAGTCGCATGGCCCGACGAGCAGTCGTCTTCGCCGGGCCGGAAAGGGCCGCCTTCGACCTTGCGGTAGGGGTCGTCCCGGCACTTCTCGGCGTCGATGACGTAGACGCCACCGGCGGTCACCGCGAGGTGATGGATATGACAGGCGCAATGGCCCGTTGCGATCCGCCGACAGCCGGACGACTCCGACCCGAAGCAGAAGGGCCCCCAGATGGCGTTTCCGCAGTTCAGGGGCCCTTCTCGGCACCGGGTGGCAGGTGAAGGATTCGAACCTTCGTAGCTTTCGCGACGGATTTACAGTCCGCTTCCATTGGCCGCTCGGACAACCTGCCTCTTGCGGATGAGAGGATAGCAAGACTTCGAGCCGGGTCCGAATCAGACTCCCGCCCGGCCGGCGCCGCACCCGAGCTTACGGAAAGGACCGCCTCGATGGCCGACTCCTCCTTCGACATCGTCAGCAAGTTCGACAAGCAGGAGATCGCCAACGCGGTCAACGCCGCCGGCAAGGAGATCGCCACCCGCTACGACTTCAAGAACGTCGGGGCCTCGATCGACCTCTCCGGTGAGACGATCACGATGAAGGCCAGCAGTGAGGAGCGCTGCAAGGCGGTCCTCGACGTGCTGCAGACCTGGCTCGTCAAGCGCAAGGTCTCCCTCAAGCACCTCGAGCTTCCCGACGCCCCACGCCTCTCCGGCAAGGAGTACCGCCTCGACGCGACCCTCAAGGAGGGCATCTCCCAGGAGAACGCCAAGAAGATCAACAAGCTCATCCGCGACGAGGGCCCCAAGGGCGTCAAGTCCCAGATCCAGGGTGACGAGCTGCGGGTGACGAGCAAGTCCCGCGACGACCTGCAGGCCGTCCAGCGGATGCTCCAGGCCGCGGAGCTCGACGTCGCGCTGACCTTCACCAACTACCGCTGAGCGGATCGCCGCGCCGTATGCCGCCTCTCCGGCCGGGGTGGGTGGCACACATCCTCCCACCAGCCGGACCGAAGGGCCGCTCGTGGCGGTGCTCGCCGCCCTGCCCTGCTCCTCGCCATGCTGGCCGGGACCTGAGCGTCATCGTCGGCGACGGTGACGCCGCGGGCGGCGACAACCCGGGCAAGGCCGTCTGCTGAGCTAGCGCAGGTCGGCGAAGACGGCCCGCGCGAGCGGCCACCAGAACAGGTGCGAGCACAGCTCGGCATACTCCCGGTCCGTGGCCCACCTCGTCTCCCGTATGCCGTCGTCCCCGGCTGACAGTGTCGGCGTCCTGCCCCGGAGGCGGACCTGGAACACCTGGAGGTAGGGCGCCTGCGCCCCGAACGGGTTGTCGTCGGTCAGCGGGGTGAAGCGCTCGTAGCCGCACGGGCTCACGTCCGTCGGGTCGAGCACGATCCCGGTCTCCTCGGCCGTCTCGCGCACGGCGGTCTCGAGGGGCGTCTCCCCCGGCTCCCGCCAGCCGCCCGGCGAGCCCCACTGGTCGCGCCGGATGCTGTGCACGGCGGCGAAGCGCCCGTCGCGGTCCCGGACGAAGGCCATGGCCGCGGACACCTGGGTATCGGGCACCGGCCGGGCCGAGAGGACGAGGTCGACGTGGCTGGAGCCGTACGGAAACGGCACGTCGAGCTGGCGTGCGATGCCTCGGTCGCCCCGGCGTTTGCGCAGCCGCAGCCCCGACGCGTTGAGCCGCCGGGCGAGGTCGCCGCCCGACGTCGGGACGGCGCCGGCTCCCACCACTGCCTCCCAGCGGTCGCCGGGCACGTCGTAGTGGTCGCCGTCGAAGGCGCGCGGGTGAAGCCCGGCCCTGACCGCGCAGGCGTGCAGCTGCGCATACGACGTGTCGCTGACGAGGTGGGCGAAGAGCCGACCGTGTGCTGGCCAGATCGGCTCGTCGATCCACAGGGCCATGGGCGGCAGCCTAGGACATCGGCACCTGGGGACAACGGCAGCGCGTGCCGGCCCGGGCGGCATACGGTCCGGGTCATCAGGTCAGCCGCTCCCGCCCGGGGGGCGCCCACCAGAGGAGGACACCGATGTCCCGTTCCGTCATCGACACCGAGCAGATCGCCGCTGCGGCAGGGCAGATCCGCTCCACTGCGGACGCCATCGAGAGTGCCGTCGCCCACCTGCGCTCCTTGCTCGGCGCGCTCGACGGCGCCTGGGAGGGGCCGGCCAAGGCGGAGTTCCAGCGGGTGGTGCAGGACTACCAGGGCGCCCAGGCGCAGATGACCCAGAGCCTGGCCGACATCGCCGCGGTGACCTCGGCTGCCTCCGCCGCCTACGTCCAGCACGAGGACCAGACCCGGGCGCTCTTCACCCGCTGACCGCCGGCCGCCCGCCCGCCGACTCGCCGCCGCCCCGTCAGGCCTCACCCCTTGGTCGAGTGGCCACTTCCGTACACCGCCTTCACCCCTTGGTCGAGTGGCCACTTCCGTGCACCGCCTCACCCCTTGGTCGAGTGGCCACTTCCGTGCACCCAGCCCGAGGCTGGGGAGGTCGACACAAGCCAGGCCACCTCCAGAAGCGTGGTCAGCCGCTCGGCGAGTCCGAAGGGCAGCAGGGGCCACGCGGCGAAGGAGACCGTGATCGCGAGGAACCACCCCACGCGGTGCGCCCGTGCAGCCAGGACGACGGCAACGGGCACCGTCGCGAACGCGGTGGCGGCAGCGGCGATATGCGCCGCAGATGAGGGAGCGGTCAGGCCCGCGACGAGTGCCGAGACGGCATACGTGCTGAGCACCAAGAAGAGCACCCGCCGGCGCGGCTCGCCCGAGGCGCGGGCCTCCTCGGCCCGCAGCGCACCCCCCAGGGCCAAGGCGAAGAAGGACGCGACGGCCAGCCAGCCGAAGTCACCCACGAGAAAGCTGCTGATCGAGCTCTCCCAGGCCGCCCGGTCGGAGCGCAGCGCGGGCAACCCTGCCGTGATGAGGACGAAGGCCGCGAACGACAGCCTCGCGGCCGGTGGCACCCAGGCGGACGCCGGACGCTCGGAAGCAAGCGGCGCCACGTCATCCGCGGCCGCCGCATGTCGCCGGACAGTCCCCATGAGCGCAGGCTATCGGCGGTGGGCGGTGCGCAACTGGCCACTCGACCAAGGGGGGGGGCGGGGCGCAACTGGCCCCTCGGGCAGGGGGATGGGCGGGGCGCAACTGGGCGCTCGAGCAAGGGGTTGGGGGGGGCGCGACTGGCC
>CALMNV010000006.1 GCA_937873285.1 uncultured Intrasporangium sp.
CGCGGCGACCAGCGCACGGGCGATGACGCGGACGCCGGCAGCGTTCGGGTGGTCGCCGTCGTCCGCGAGCAGGGACGTCGGGTCACCCGCTGCCCCGACCCGGAACGCGGCCGTGAGATCGACGCAGTGGGCGGACCCCGACGTGGCGGCTTGGCAGATGGCCCGGTTGGCGGCGGCGGTCACCTCCTGGCTCCACAAGAGCTGCCGCTCACCGCCCGTGGCACGCCCGACATCGCCGTCGGTGAAGACGTGCCAGTAGTCGGTGACGAGGACGGTGACCGGCCCGCCGGCGCGGAGCCGCTCGACGGCTGCCACCACGTCGGCGAGCCGGGCCCGCAGCCGCTGCACCGCCGGCGTGTAGCAGGAGGCGTCACAGGAGCCCTGCTGCCACCGCGCCAGCTGGGGCAGCAGGTCGTTGGCGCCGATCGTCACGAGCACGACGTCGGCGCTCGCGACCGCCGAGCGCGTGCGCGCGTCGGCGTTGAGCAGGTCGAGCAGATCGGCGGACGTGTCTCCGGGAACTCCGAGATTGACCCCGGCCACGGGCCGGTGGCCGGCGACCTGGAGCTCGCGGGCATACTCGGCCACGATCCCGTCACAGTCGCAGCTGGCGCCAGACATGACCGAGTCCCCGAGCCCGACGACGGTGACCGGAGCGGGGCTCGGGGCGGTCGGGGCCGGGCTCGCAGCCGAGGCGGTGGCGCCCTGTCCGGTGGAGCGCCCAGCCGACCCGGTGGGCACGAGGCCGGGCGAGGTGGCGACGGCCGCAGGGGAGGCGGGGGCGCCCGGGCGCGGCAGGGCCGTCGAGCTCCAGCTGCCGACCAGCAACGTGCCCGCCGCGACGACGCCGGCGAGCACGAGCAGGACGAGCAGCGCGCGCGGTCCCGCGCCGGCCCCATGCGTGGATCGGCTCATTCGGAGCCGCCCAGGTCGACCTCGTAGGCCTCGTAGACGAGGTCGGTCCCGGTCTGCCGGTGCCGGATGAGCCGCCCCACGAGCACCGTGACCTCCTCTCGGAAGGCAGGGAGGTCGGCCGGCGCGCCCTCCCCGCTCTCCAGCGCCGCGAGAAACCCCTGCACCGCCTCGCGGAGCGGCGCGTGCTCCGCTCGGAGGCGATCGAGTGGGCCGGAGAGACGAGGCGACGCCTGGCCCAGCCGCTCGTAGAGGCCTCCCGGACCGTCAGTCAGCTCGATGTGCACGTCGAGGTCGGAGGACAGCTCCGCCAGAGCCGCCCGGACCCGCTCACGCCACGGCGCCCGCGCCAGCGGGGTCGCCAGCGTGTCGTCGAGGGCGCGGACGCAGTCGTGCAGCTCCGCGCGGTGGGCGCGGACCCGATCGAGGTATGCCGTGAGGCCGGGGTCCATGGCGGGCGCCAGAGTCAGGCCCGCGCCACCTTGGCGACACGCTGGGCGACCTGATCGGCGCGTGTGGCGACGCGGTCGGCGTGCTTTGCCGCCCGGTCCACGCGCCTGGCCGCCTGCGCCGCGCTCTTGGCCTCCGCCTTGCCTCCGCGGGCCGGGCGCCGGCGGTCGAGCAGCAGGCCGAGGCCGATGCCGAGCAGCCACACGTCCTTGCTGACCCCGATGCCCTGGGGGGTCGGCCATACGCTGCCCGGCTTGCGCAGCGCCGGCGTGCGCGCGTACATCGCGACCAGGCCGCCGGCGAACGCCGTCAGGGCAGCGCCCGCCGTGCGTGCCTTGACGAAGGGCGCGAGGAGCACGGCTCCCGTCGCCATCTCCGCCACGGACAGGCCCTTGAGGAACGTCACGGGGTCGAGCGACGTCACCGCGGGAAAGGCCGCGGCCGCCAGGCCATGCGTCCCCGCGGCCGTGTCGGCGTCGGCGCCCCACTTCTCCATGCCCGAGTGCAGGACGTAGCCACCGGCAGCAAGCCGGGTGGGGATGTTGCTCAGCTTCATCGGTCTTCCTCCTGGTCATCGCGGACCGTGCGTCGACCCTCAGGCTACGACCTGCCACCCGGCGACGACGCCCTGCGCCGCCCGAGTAGGGTGCCTCCCGTGACAGCGCGCGACCCGCGGTCCGCGCGGTCGCAGGCGCGCCCAGCCTGGACCGCGTGGCGGGTGGTCGTCTCCTTCGGCGTGGCGAGCCTCGCGGCCGACATGGTCTACGAGGGGGCGCGCTCCCTCTACGGGCCGCTGCTCGCCTCGCTCGGGGCGACCGCCGCGGTCGTGGGGCTGGTGACCGGTGCGGGCGAGGCCATGGCGCTCGTCCTTCGGCTCGTCTTCTGCCCGCTCGCGGACCGCTCGGGCCGATACTGGGCGCTGACCCTCGCCGGCTACGGCCTGACCGCCGTGGCGGTGCCCCTCCTCGCAGTGACGCCGTTCCTGCCGAGTGGGCAGGGCGGCGCCGCGGCCGGGGGCGCGGGCCTCCTCCTCGCCAGCGTGCTCATCCTCCTCGAGCGCTCCGGCAAGGCGGTGCGCAGCCCGTCGAAGTCGGCGCTGCTCGCGCACGTCGCGGGGGCCGTCGGCCGCGGTCGCGGCTTCGGTGTCCACAAGGCGCTCGACCAGCTGGGGGCGTTCGCGGGGCCGCTCGTCGTCGCGGCAGTGGTCGCCGCCACCGGAGCGCTCTGGCCGGCACTGCTCGTGCTCGTCGTGCCCGGTGCGGCGACCATGGCCGTGCTCCTCGTCATCCGCGCCCGGGTGCCGGACCCGTCCGTCTACGACAGCACCACCGATGCGCCCGGGTCGGCGGTCCGCGCCGC
Source organism: uncultured Intrasporangium sp. (assembly GCA_937873285.1). Taxonomy (GTDB): domain Bacteria; phylum Actinomycetota; class Actinomycetes; order Actinomycetales; family Dermatophilaceae; genus CALMNV01. Next base: position 2,722 of record CALMNV010000006.1, read on the forward strand.
ACGTCCCCCGCTCCGCGGCTGGCTCCGAGACGCGCTCGGGGCCGATCTGCCGCCCGAGTTCTTCCGGTATGCCATCGCTGCGGGGCTCATGACGGGTGGCCTGCTCACCTTCGGCATCGTCGGCTATCACCTCACGGTCTCCCGGCTCGTCCCCGTCGCCGCGGTGCCCGTCGTCTACGCCGGAGCGATGCTCGCCGAGGCGGTGGCGGCCCTCGGCGTCGGGTGGGCCTACGACCGGATCAGCACCCGGGTGCTGTATGCCGTGCCCGTCCTCGTCGCGCTCGTGCCCGGACTGGCGCTCTCCTCACAGCTCGGGACCGCGCTGGCCGGTGTCCTCGTGTGGGGCCTCGCCTTCGGCGTGCAGGACTCGACGGTCAAGGCCATCGTCGCTGATCTCGTGGCGCCGAGCCGGCGGGCGACGGCATACGGCGTCTTCGCCGGGATCGAAGGGGTGATGGCGGTCGTCGGCGGGGCGGGGGCCGGGTGGCTCTACGAGCGGTCGCTGACCACCCTGGTCGTGGTCGTCGCGGCCGCCCAGGTCGTGGCGCTCGGGCTGCTCGTTCGGACCCTCAAGCGCAGGTCCCTCACCGGCCCGATGGGGTAGATACCCCCATGGGTATACAATGACGAAGAAGGCACGCCACTCCACGATGAACGGGAGCAAGCCATGGTCGAGATCATCCCCATCGAGACGACGACGCTGGGAGACCGCAGCTATCTGGTCCACGACGGCGAGGTCGCCCTCGTCGTCGACCCGCAACGGGACATCGACCGCGTCCTTGACCTGGCGACCGACCAGGCCGTGCAGATCACCCACGTCTTCGAGACCCACCTGCACAACGACTACGTGACCGGAGGCCTGGCGCTCGCCCGGCGCACCGGCGCGGCATACCACGTGTCGGCCGAGGACTCGGTCTCGTTCGAGCGCACGGCGATCCGCGACGGCGACCTCGTCGAGGTCAGCCCTGCCATGACGATGCGTGTGATCGCGACGCCGGGCCACACCTTCACCCACCTGTCCTACGTGCTCACCTCCGGCGAGGACCACGTCGGCGTCTTCACCGGCGGCTCGCTGCTCATCGGCTCCACCGGACGCCCCGACCTGCTCGGTCCGCAGCACACGCAGGCGCTCGCCCACCACCAGCACGAGTCGGCGCGCCGGCTCGCCGCGGCGCTGCCCGACGACACCCAGGTGCTGCCCACGCACGGCTTCGGCAGCTTCTGCTCGTCCACCCAGTCCGAGGCCACCTCGTCGACGATCGGCCAGGAGAAGCGGACCAACTCGGCGCTCACGCAGGACGAGGACAGGTGGGTCGAGGAGATGCTCGCCGGCCTCGACGTCTGGCCTGCGTACTACGTGCACATGAGCCCACTCAACGCGGCCGGGCCCACGGAGCCCGACCTCGCCCCTCCTGCCCGCGCGGACAAGGACGGGATCCGCCGCAGTCTCGAGGGCGGCGAGTGGGTCGTCGACCTGCGCAGCCGCACCGCCTTCGCAGCGGGGCACGTGCCCGGCACCTACAACATCGGGCTCGACGGCTCGTTCTCGACCTACGTCGGCTGGATCATGCCGTGGGGCACCCGGCTGACGCTCCTCGGCGAGAGCCCGGAGCAGGTGGCCGAGGCTCAGCGCGAGCTGGTGCGCATCGGGATCGACGAGCTCGCGGGCGCTGCGACGGGCGGCCCGGAGCAGTGGACGGATGCGCCGCTGGGCAGCTTCGAGCGGGCCACGTTCGCCGACCTGGCGCAGGTGCGCCATCACCGGCGTGTGGAGATCGTCGACGTCCGCCGTGAGCAGGAGTGGGACGAGTCGCACATCGAGGGAGCGGTGCTGCTGCCCATCCACGACATCGTCAAGCGGCAGTCGGAGGCACCGGCCGGCGAGCTGTGGGTGCACTGCGGCAGCGGCTATCGTGCCTCCGTCGCCGCGTCGGTCCTCGCTGCCTCCGGGCGCCGGGTGGTGGCCATCGACGACGACTTCGAGCACGCCGCGCAGAGTGGGCTGCCGATGGTCGAGGGGGGCGCTGAGGCGCCATCCGGTGCGTCGGCGCTCAGCCCGTCGGCTCCCGCGCAGTGACGCTCGTCGCGGTCCTCGGCGGCATCCTCGTCGGTCTCAGCCTGGGCGCGCTCGGCGGCGGGGGCGCCATAGTCACCGTCCCCGTGCTCGTCTACGGGCTCTCGCAGAGCGCGCACCAGGCGACCACCGGCTCTCTGGTCATCGTCGGGGTCAGCTCCCTGGTCGGGGTCTTCGCGCACGCCCGCAAGGGCAACGTCCGGTGGCGGCAGGGCGCGGTCTTCGGCCTCCTCGGCACCGCAGGGACGGTGGCCGGAGCGCGTCTGTCCGCCGGTCTGGACGCACGCATCCTGCTGCTGGCCTTCGCGCTGCTCCTCATCTTCGTGGCGCAGTCGATGTGGCGCCGGGACGGCCGCCGCGAGGCCCGGCAGGACCGGGCGCCGACGCATGTGGGGCTCTTCGTCCTGACGACTCTCGGGGTCGGCCTGCTCACCGGCTTCTTCGGCGTCGGTGGTGGCTTCGCCATCGTCCCCGCCCTCGTGCTCGTGCTCGGGTTCTCCATGCCGGTCGCGATCGGCACGTCCCTCGTCGTGATCGTCATCAACAGCGCCTCGGCGCTCGCCGCCCGGCTGGGCAGCGGGGCGTCCCTCGACTGGGCCATGCTCGGCGTCTTCACGGCGGCAGCCGTCGCCGGCAGCGTGCTCGGCGCCCGCCTCGCCTCCCGGGTGGAGGCCACCACCTTGCAGCGCGCGTTCGCGGTGCTCCTCGCGGCGGTCGCTGCCTACACCGGCCTTCGCAGCGGTCTCGCGCTGTTCGCCTGATCGTCGCGCGTGAGGAGGTCCCGTGGAGGATCGTGGCCCCTGGGGCGGCCAAAAGCCTCCACGGGGGTCGCCTCCTCCGGGGTCGCCTCCTCCGGGGTCCGCGTCCGCCGGCGCCGATATTCTGGTCCTTTCGGCGGATGGCCCGACTGCGAGGAGAAGACATGAGCCTCACCCGTCCCGTAGCCCCCAACCCCTACGAGCTGCTCCCGTCAGTTCCCTCGTTCTCTGTCACGAGTGACGACGTCGCTGACGGCGCTCCTCTGGCGGACGGGCAGGTCGCAGCCAAGGGCAACACCTCGCCCGCGCTGTCCTGGTCGGGTGCGCCCGAGGGGACCAGGAGCTATGTCGTGACCTGCTTCGACCCGGACGCCCCGACGCCGTCCGGGTTCTGGCACTGGGTGCTGGTCGACCTGCCGGCCGACGTGACCTCCCTGGAGCGGGGCGCCGGGGCTGCGGGAGGGCCCCTGCCGGGCAAGGCGTTCCAGGTGCGCAACGACGGCGGCGAGAGAGCGTTCATGGGTGCGGCGCCGCCGGAGGGCGACATGCCCCACCGCTACTTCTTCGTCGTGCACGCCGTCGGCGAGGAGTCGCTCGGGGTCGACGAGGACGCCTCCCCCGCGGTCGTGTCCTTCAACCTCGCCTTCAAGACGCTCGGCCGGGCGATCCTGCACGGGACCTACCAGCACTGAGACTGGGCCTGCGCCGCGCCGGCCGGCGTGCCGGCGTCGCCCGGACGTCCGGTCGCCCGCACACGTCGAGTGGCCAGTTCCGCACACCTCGAGTGGCCAGTTCCGCACACGTCGAGTGGCCAGTTCCGCACATCCGGGCGCCGATGTCCGTACGCAAGTGGCCACTCGACAAAGGAGGACCCCGTACGCAAGTGGCCACTCGACAAAGGAGGACCCCGTACGCAAGTGGCCACTCGACAA
>CALMNV010000007.1 GCA_937873285.1 uncultured Intrasporangium sp.
AAGGGCGGACCCTTGGTCGCAAGTTCACACCTGACCCGTTTGGGGTGAGTGACGGGACTTGAACCCGCGACCACCTGGACCACAACCAGGTGCTCTACCAGCTGAGCTACACCCACCATGCCTGCGCCGGGCGCACCCTTCAGGAAGCCCGGCGTTCAGCGTGGCCCATCGTACCTGCTCGCATGTGCTGCTCCACACCGGGCGCGGGCGCGCCCGTCGGTGCCCGCACCTGCCGTCGGATGCCGCCCGGCTGGTGGTCCCCGTGGAGAGGTGTGGAGAGGTGTGGCCCTCCACGGGGCCACACCCATCCACGGGGGAGCCGGGCCATTTCCAGCTCACCGCTACGCGGGCGCGTTGTCTTTCGTATACGATGCACGATGATGGCGGTGCCCATGTGAAGCGGACCGCCGCTACCAAGGGGAAGAGGGCATGCCGTTCAGCGGTGTGGAAGGCCTGACCGCGAGGCAGCCGGGCACCATCGGCGGGCAGCATCTCGCGCTGCGCGAGCAGGTGCTCGCCGAGCTGCGCCGCCGGATCATCGACGGAGACTACCCGCCGGGGCAGCGCCTGACCGAGGACCGGCTCGCGGCGGACTTCGGGGTGTCGCGTAACCCGGTCCGGGAGGCGCTGCGGATCGTGCAGGCCGACGGCCTGGTGACAAGCCTCCCCCGCCGCGGCGCGATGGTGGCCACCCCCGACGCCTCCACCGTCGAGGACCTCTTCGCGGTGCGCGAGAGCCTGGAGCCCGTCGCGGCGCGGCTGGCAGCCGCGCGCGCCACGCCACAGGACGTGGCGCAGCTGCGGCGCCTGCTCGACGAGGGCCGAGAGGCGACCGAGCAGGACGACTTCTCGCGCCTCTCGCAGCTCAACAGCGAGCTGCACCTGACGATCATCTCCGTCACCGGCAACCGCTGGCTGGCCTCGGTGGCGGGCTCGCTCTACCTCCACGTGCACTGGGTCTTCCGCATCGGCGCGGCGCAGCGGGCGCCTCACTCCTGGCAGGAGCACATCCGCCTCGTCGACGCCATCGCGGCCGGCGACTCCGCCGAGGCGGAGCTCGCCGCCCGAGACCACGTCGGCGCGGCAGCGCACGCCGCCCACGCGAGCATCTTGGACGGCGCGACCGCTTCCCGGGGGGGCGAGCCCGACGGGTCGGGCGCGCCGTCAGCGCCCGACGGCATACCCCTGCATGCCCCGGGGGTTGGCTCCGGCGCGCAGGACGCCTGAGTCGGGGTCGCGGGTCACCGCGCACATCCGCCCGAGGCTCCACGGGTCGACCGCGCGCACCGTGTGCCCCAGGCGCTCGAGCTGCGCGCCGACGTCGGCACCGATCCGGTCCTCGGCGACGATCACGCCCGGCTCGCTCTCGCGCGGGTAGAACGAGGCCGGGAAGCTGGTCGTGTGCCAGGTCGGCGCGTCGATGGCCTCCTGCAGCGGCTGGCCCTGCACGAGGTGGCGCAGCAGGAAGAGCAGCTGCCACTGGTCCTGCTGGTCACCGCCCGGGGAGCCGCAGGCGAGGACCGGACGTCCGTCACGCATGACGAGCGTCGGCGTCAGCGTCGTGCGCGGCCGCTTCCCGGGTGCGAGCGACGACGGCAGCCCGTCCTCGAGCCAGAACATCTGCATCCGGCTGCCCAGCGGGAAGCCGAGCTCCGGGATGGTCGGCGAGCTCTGCAGCCACCCGCCACTCGGCGTGGCCGAGATCATGTTGCCCCAGCGGTCCACGACGTCGACGTGGCACGTGTCGCCCCGCGTGACGCCGGAGCGCGCGACGGTCGGCTCCCCCGTCGTGGCATCCCGGGGCATCACCGAGCCGTCGCTGCCTCTGGTCAGGTATGCCGGCAGCCGAGGCCTGCGCCCCCCGGGGCTTCCCGGTCGCAGCACGGTGGCAGCGCGGTCTGCGACGAGGAGCGCGCGCTCGGCGGCATACTGCGTCGACAGGAGGTCTGCCAAGGGCACCTCGCCGTCGCCGTACCACGCCTCGCGGTCGGCGAAGGCGAGCTTCAGCGACTCGGCGATGGCATGGATGCCGGGCGCCGTTGACGGGTCGAGGGCCGCTGGGTCCCCGAGGGCCTCGAGCAGTCTCAGGGTCTGGAGCAGGGCCGGGCCCTGCCCCCACGGGCCGGTCTTCGCGACGGTGTGGCCCTGCCACTCGACCGTCGCCGGCTCCTCCCACGTGGCCGAGAAGCGGGCCATGTCCTCGGCCGTCACCAGGCCACGGTGCCGCTCGCCGCTGGAGTCGCGGAACGGCTTGCGGAAGAAGGCGTCCACCGCCTCGGCGACGAACCCCTCGCTCCACGCCCGCCGCGCTGCGTCGATCTGCTGCTCCCGGGTGCCGCCCGCTGCTCGTCCCTCGTCGACGAGCCGCTGCAAGGTGTCGGCGTATGCCGTGTTGGTGAACAGCGCCCCGGCCCGGGGCGCCTCGCCTCCGCGCAGCCACAGGTCGGCCGACGTGGTCCAGTCGCCCTCGAAGAGCTCGCGCACGGTCTCCACCGTGGACACGACCCGCTCGAGGAGGGGATGACCGTGTCGGGCGTAGCCGATCGCCGGCTCCAGCACCTCCTCCAGAGGACGGGTGCCCATGTCCCTCAACAACAGCAGCCACGCGTCGACCGCGCCGGGCACGGTGGCGGCCAGAGGCCCGGACCCGGGGACGAGGTCGAATCCCTCGGACCGGTAGTGGCCGATGGTTGCACCGGCCGGCGCCGGTCCCTGCCCGCAGAGCACCCGGGGCGTCGGGTCGTCCGCGCCGGCCACGATGGCCGGCACCTCACCGCCTGGTCCGTTGAGGTGCGGCTCGACGACGTGCAGCACGAAGCCTGCCGCCACTGCCGCGTCGAACGCGTTCCCTCCCAGCTCGAGGATCCGCATCGCCGACTGCGACGCGATCCAGTGCGTCGAGGAGACCATGCCGAAGCTGCCCTCGAGGGTGGGGCGGGTGGTGAACGTCATGCGGGATGTCCTGTCGTGGAGGGGGCGTCGGTGCGCACGTCCGGGCCGGTGCCGTCCTGCGCCACGAGGTGACAGGCGACCCGCGCGCCGCCGCCGACGAGGCGCAGCGCCGGCACCTCCTCGGAGCATCTCGCGACCGCGACGGGGCAACGGGTGTGGAAGCGGCAGCCGGGCGGCGGATCCATCGCAGACGGCAGGTCGTCCCCGAGCAGCACCGGCACCCTGGAACGCTGCCGGACCGGGTCGGCGATGGGGGCCGCGGCCAGCAGAGCCTGGGTGTAGGGATGCCGGGGGCGGGCGAAGATCTCCTCGCGGCTGCCCTGCTCGGCCAGCTGGCCGAGGTACATGACGGCGATGTCGTCGGCGAGATACTCGACCGCAGCCAGATCGTGGGTGATGAACAGGCAGGCGAAGCCGATGTCCCGCTGCAGGTCGGCCAGCAGGTTGAGGACGGCCGCCTGGACGGAGACGTCGAGGGCGCTCGTCGGCTCGTCGGCGACGAGCAGCTTCGGGGCGGACATCAGGGCGCGCGCGAGACTGACCCGCTGTCGCTGCCCGCCGGACAGCTCGTGCGGGTAGCGCCGGGCGACCTCCGGCCGCAGCCCGACCCGTCGCAGCCCGTCAGCGACCCGCTCCGCACGCTCGCGCCGCGACAGCCGCCCCGCCTGCAGGCGCAGCGGCTCGGCGACGATCTCCCCGACGAGCATCCGTGGGTCCAGCGAGCCGGCCGGGTCCTGGAAGACGATGGCGACGTCGCGCCGGTGGGGGCGCAGCTCCCGCCGCGACAGGTGGGTGACGTCGTGCCCGGCCAGCCGGACCGTGCCGGCGGTCGGCTCGACGAGCCGGACGATGCACCGGCCCACGGTCGACTTGCCCGATCCGCTCTCGCCGACGAGCGCCGTGACCTGTCCCCGCCGGATGGACAGGGACACCCCGTCGACCGCACGCACCTGCCCGAAGTGCATGACCAGGTCGTCCAGCTCGAGGACGACCTCGCGTTCCGGAGTCGCCTCGGGCGAGACCCCGGTGTCGTCGGTCTGCTCCACGGTCGTCATGAGGTGACCTTTCGGGCCGGTGGAGGCGCGTCGCCTCGCGGGTGCCAGCAGGCGACGAGGTGGGGACCCTGGGCGCCCGTCGCCCCCAGCGCCACCGGCTCCAGGGCAGGAGCCGACGAGCGGCACGTGGCGGAGGCGGCCTCGCACCGCTCGGCGAAGGTGCACGCGTCCGGCTGCTCGCTGAGCACGGGGACGAGGCCGGGAATCTCCTGCAGCCGATGGGAGCCGGCATGCCGCCCGGGTGTCGGCGCGGCGGCGAGCAGACCTGCGGTGTAGTGGTGTTGCGGGCGCAGGAACAGCTCCTCGATACCCGCGCGCTCGACGACGCGGCCGGCATACATCACCACGACGCGGTCGGCGACGTCCGCCATGACCCCGAGGTCGTGGGTGATGATCAGGATGCTCGTGCCCAGGCGGTCCCGCAGCCCGCGGAGAACGTCGAGGATGCCGGCCTGCACGGTCACGTCGAGAGCCGTGGTCGGCTCGTCGGCCACCAGCACCTTGGGTCGGCAGGCGACCGCCATGGCGATCATCACCCGTTGGCGCATGCCTCCGGAGAGCTGGTGGGGGTAGTGCCGGACGCGTTCGCGAGGCGACGGGATGCCCACCAGCCCGAGCAGCTCGACGGCGCGTTCGCGAGCCGCTCGGCGGGAGAGGCGCTCGTGGACCTGCAGCACCTCGGTGATCTGACGGCCCACTGTGAGCACCGGGTTCAGTGAGCTCATCGGCTCCTGGAAGATGTAGGCGATGTCGCGCCCGCGCGCGGCCCGTAACGCGGCCGGCTTGGCGCCGATGAGCTCCTTGCCCTCGAGCAGCACCGACCCGGTGATGCGCGCCGAGCCGGGCAGCAGCCCGACGAGGCTCATCGCGGTGACGCTCTTGCCGCACCCGGACTCCCCGACGATGCCGACGATCTCGCCGGGGGCGAGAGTGAGGCTGACGGAGTCGACGGCCGAGACGGGGCCCGACTCGGTCCGGAACGTCACGCTGAGGTCCGTGACGTCGAGGACCGGGGCAGTGGCCACCGAGTCGGAGGTGCGGTAGGCAGTGCTCATCGACGGCTCGCCTTGGGGTCGAGGGCGTCTCGGAGGCTGTCTCCGAAGACGTTGAACGCGAGCGCGAGCACCATGATGGTCAGCCCGGGCAGGACCGCCGCCCACGGGGCTCGGGCGGCGAACTGCTGGGCGTTGGCGAGCATGGTGCCGAGGCTCGGCTCCGGCGGCTGGATGCCGAGGCCGAGGAAGGAGAGCACCGCCTCTCCGAGGATCGCGGCAGGGATCGCCACCGTGGCCTGCACGAGCACGACCGAGGTCGCGTTGGGCAGGACGTGGCGACGCAGCACCCATAGGTCGCTGGCGCCGTCGACGATGGCGGCGGCCACGAAGTCGAGCGACTTCAGGCGCAGCGCGTCGGAGCGCACGACGCGGATGACGCCGGGAATCTGCGAGATGCCGATGGCCACGGCCGCGTTGCGCAGGCTGCCTCCGGAGATGGCCGCGAGGCCGACGGCGAGGATCAGGAAGGGGAACGCCAGCATGAGGTCGGTCAGGCGCGAGATGACCGCGTCCGCGGCCCGGAAGTAGCCGGCCACGAGCCCGAGCGGCACACCGACTGCCAGCGCCGTGAACACCGCCAGCGCGGCGACGATGAGGGAGGACCGGCTGCCGAGGATGATCCGGGAGAGCACGTCGCGACCGAGGTCGTCGGTGCCGAGCAGGTGACCGGGAGTGCCGGGAGGGGCCAGCGTGTTGGAGAAGTCGGTCTGCTCCGGCGCGTAGGTCGCCAGCCACGGCGCGAAGAGCGCCACGAGGATCGCCACGGCGAGCACCGCGAAGCTGACCACGGCGAGCGGGTTGCGCCGCAGCCGACGCAGCACACGCGACGCCTGGGACGCCTCCGGGCGCACTGGGCCGGTGAGGGCGACGGTCCCGTCGACGGTCACGATGCCTCCCCGGCGACGCGGACCCGTGGGTCGATGAGCGAGTAGAGCAGGTCCACGACGAAGTTGATCACGATGTATGCCGTCGCCGTGAACAGCACGACCGCCTGGATCACCGGGTAGTCCCGCTGGAAGACGGCGTCGATCGTCATCTTGCCGAACCCGGGAAGGCCGAAGATCTGCTCGGTGACGACGGCTCCCGAGATGAGGCCGCCGAGCTGGAGGCCGACGATCGTCACCACGACGATGAGGCTGTTGCGCAGGGCGTGCCGGCCGATGATGGTGCCGGACCGCAGACCCTTGGCCCGGGCGGTGCGCACGTAGTCCGTCGACAGCGCGTCGAGCATGGCGGAGCGGGTCTGGCGCATGATGACGGCCGACAGGCCGGTGCCGAGGATGACCGCGGGGAGCACGATGTGGCGCAGGTTGCCGACGAGGTCCTCCCGGATGGGCACGAAGCCAGACGCCGGGAACAGGCCCGTGGCGACGGACAGGTAGAGGATCGCCACCAGGCCCAGCCAGAAGTGCGGCACCGAGAGGCCCAGCAGGGCGAAGGCGTTGGCCACCCACTCCATCGGGCGGCCCCGTCGCACGGCCGCGACCACACCGGCCCCGACCCCCACGACGACCGCGATGGCGATGGCGAGGACTGACAGCTCGAGTGTGACCGGGATGGCGGTCCGCAGCATGGCGCTCACCGGCTCTCCCGTGCGGATGGAGGTGCCGAGGTCTCCCTGCACCGCCCGCGTGACGAAGCGCCAGAACTGCACCAGGAGCGACTGGTCGAGGCCGTACTCGAGCCGGATGGCCGCGAGGGCGTCGGGGGTCCGGTCCTCGCCCGCGAGGGCGAGCCGCTCGCGGAGGGCGAG
>CALMNV010000008.1 GCA_937873285.1 uncultured Intrasporangium sp.
GCGGGCTCCTGGGGGGCCCGCACGGTGGAGAAGATCGTGCGGGCCACCGAGCTGGCGCTGCGCGAGGAGCTGCCCGTCTTCTGGTTCGTCGACTCGGCCGGGGCCCGCATCACCGACCAGGTGGAGATGTTCCCGGGCCGTCGCGGCGCCGGCCGGATCTTTCACAACCAGGTGGCCCTCTCGGGGAAGGTGCCTCAGATCTGCTGCCTCTTCGGCCCGAGCGCGGCCGGCGGCGCCTACATCCCGAGCTTCTGCGACGTCATCATCATGGTGGAGGGAAACGCCTCGATGTATCTCGGCAGCCCCAGGATGGCCGAGATGGTCGTCGGCGAGAAGGTCTCGCTCGAGGAGATGGGCGGCGCCCGGATGCACTGCTCGGTCTCCGGGGTCGGGGACCTGCTCGTGGCCGACGACGCCGAGGCGATAGAGCTGGCTCGGCTCTATTTCTCCTACCTGCCCGGGTGCTGGCGCGACCGACCCCCGTCCTACGCCGCGGAGGAGCCGGCCAGCCCGCTCACGAGATCCTCGGTGCCCGAGCGGGAGTCGGTCCCCTTCGACGTGCACTCGGTGATCGACGGGCTCGTCGACGACGACTCCTTCTTCGAGCTCAAGCCGCTGTGGGCCGCCGAGCTCGTCATCGGCTTCGGTCGGCTGGCGGGCGAGACCGTCGGCGTCGTCGCCAACAACTCGGCGGTCAAGGGCGGCGTGCTGTTCACCGACAGCGCCGACAAGGCGGCCCGCTTCATCTGGCTCTGCGACGCCTTCGGGGTTCCGCTGCTCTATCTCGCCGACGTGCCGGGCTTCATGATCGGCTCGGAGGTGGAGCGCGGCGGCATCATCCGGCACGGCGCCAAGATGGTCAGCGCGGTCGCCTCGGCCACGGTGCCGCAGTTCTGCGTCGTGCTGCGCAAGGCCTATGGCGCCGGCCTCTACGCCATGGGCGGTCCCGGCTTCGGGCCCGATGCGACGATCGCGCTGCCCACCGCGCGGATCGCCGTGATGGGCCCGGAGGCGGCGGTCAACGCGGTCTACGCCAACAAGATCGCGCAGGTCGAGCAGACCTCGGGCCCAGCCGCCCGGGACGCGTTCGTCGCCGATCGGCGACGAGAGTACGAGGAGGACGTCGACCTCGAGCGGCTCGCCGCCGACCTCGTCGTCGACTCGGTCCTCGAGGCCGACGAGCTGCGCGACGACCTCGTGCGCCGGCTGGCCTACGCCGCCCGGCGGGACCGACACTTCAGCGAGCGGCGCCGCTCGGTGCCCCCCGTCTGAGGCGCCGCCGGCCGCCGAATCGGCTCCGAGGCGCCCAGCGTCGTAGTCTGGGAGCCTCCCCCCGTCGCCCGGCGCACTGGTGGGGTGCTGCCCGCCCGTGACGTTGGAGCCGATCATCACCGCCATTCTGCACTCCGTCGACCGCGCCATGGACTCGCGCGTGCCGCTCTACCGTCGGTTCGGCGTGTGGTTTCCCGTCCTCGTGTATGCCGTCTCACGCCTCGTCGTCTGGGTGGCGGGCACGATGCTCTCGCACGACCAGATGGCGCTCTACATCGGCCAGCCGCTCATCCGGATCAGCTACCCCCAGCCGGCCGACCCCGGCTACCTCAGCCTCATGACGAACTGGGACGGCCAGTGGTATCGGGTCATCGCCGAGCGCGGCTACCCGCAGGTGCTGCCACGCACCGTGACCGGGCACGTCGACATGAACCCGTGGGCCTTCTTCCCGGTCTTCCCGGTCACCGTCGGCCTGCTCATGCGCCTGACCGGGCTGCCCTTCGTCGTCGTCGGCCCGATCCTGTCGACGCTCATCGGCGTGGCGGCCATCCTCATGCTCTTCAAGCTCGTCGACGAGGCCGTGGGGCGCTGGGCGGCGATCGTGTCCGTGATCGCGACCTGCTTCTATGTCGCCTCGCCCATCTTCTCGGCCTCCTACACCGAGTCCACCGCGCTGCTGCTCGTGACGCTGACGCTGTGGCTGCTGCGGCGACGACGATACGGCTGGGTCGTCGTGGCGCTCCTCGTGCTCGCCCTGAGCCGCAACGTCGTCATCGCCATGGTCCCGGTGATCATCGCGCACGCTGTCGTGCGCTGGCGGACCGGGGACGAGGGCGCCCACCCGACCCGGCTCCGGCTCGGCCTCGGCGCCCTTGCGGTGTATGCCGGTCTGCTCACGTGGCTGTGGCCCGCCGTCGCCTCGGTGGTGACCAACACTCCGGACGCCTACAGCCAGACGATGCTGGCGTGGCGGATCCAGACCAACATCAAGCTCTACATGTGGTGGGACCTGCTCTACGGCTATGGCGGTGTCGTGGGCCAGGCGCTCGGGGTCCTCGGTGTCGCGGCCTTCGCCTGGTTCATGCTGAGCCGGCACTCGTGGCGCTGGGGTCCGGAGATCTGGGGCTGGGCGGGGGCCTACCCGGCATACATCATCCTCGTCACGAGCACGACCCCGAGCCGCGTGCGCTACGCCCTGCTCGCGTTCCCCATGACGCTGATCATCGCCTGGTTCCTCCAGCTGCGGCCGTGGCGGCAGTGGCGCTACTGGGCGCTCGGCAGCATCGTCGTGAGCGGGTCCATCCTCATGTGGTGGTACACCGCCACCTACATCCTCATCGACGAGCTGCTTCCGCGTCCGCTGCTCTATCCCTGACCCGCCACCGGGGTGCTGCTACGCCGAGCGCGCCGAGCCGGCGACCTCGAACCAGCCCACCCCGACCCGGAGCAGCAGCTCGCGAAGGAGCGGCAGGGACAGCCCGACGACATTGTGCGGGTCTCCCTCGATCGCGGTGACGAACGCCCCGCCCAGGCCGTCGAGCGTGAAGGCGCCCGCCACCCGCAGCGGCTCGCCCGTCGCCACGTAGGCCTCGACCTCGTCGTCGCTGAGGCGCGCGAAGTCCACCCGGGTCGAGGCGCTCACCCCCAGGGTCGCGCCGTTGCCCGCCCGGCGCTCGTCGACGAGCCAGTGGCCGGTGTGCAGCACGCCGGAGCGCCCCCGCATCCGCCGCCAGCGGGCCACCGCCTCTGCGGCGTCGGCCGGCTTGCCGTGCGCCTCGCCGTCGATCTCCAGCACCGAGTCGCAGCCGAGCACGAGCGCGGACGTCTCGAGGCGCGAGGCGACCTCCTCGGCCTTGGCGCGAGCCAGCAGCAGCGCGACGTCCGCCGGCTGCAGGCGACCGTGGCGGAGGCTCGCGTCAGCCACCGCGGCCTCCTCGTCGACCGTGCTCACGACGACGAGCGGCTCGACTCCGGCGGCCCGTAGCGTCGCGGCCCGGGCAGGGGAGGCGGAGGCCAGCACGAGCGTGACGGGGGCGGGCGGCATGCCGCTCAGAGCTCGCCGAGGACCGCGGAGCGCAGGGTGTCCAGCCCGACACCGCCGACGTCGAGAGCCCGGCGATGGAACGTCTTGAGGTCGAACGCGTCCCCTTCGCGCTGCTTGACCTCGTCGCGAAGCGCGAGCCAGAGGCGCTCGCCGATCTTGTAGCTCGGCGCCTGGCCCGGCCACCCGAGGTAGCGGTCGAGCTCGAAGCGCAGCACCTTGTCGTCCATGAACCCGTAGGTCGTGAGGTACTGCCATGCCTTGTCGTAGGTCCATCGGCCGCCGCCCACCTCCGCCGGCGCCGGAAGGTCGCAGTGGATGCCGATGTCGAGCACGACGCGCGCGGCCCGCAGCGACTGCCCGCCGAGCCACCCCATCCGGTTGCCCGGGTCGTCCAGGTAGCCCAGCTCGGCCATCAGCCGCTCGGCGTAGAGCGCCCACCCCTCGCCGTGCCCGGACGTCCACGCCGCGAGGCGACGCCACCGGTTGAGCAGCCCGGCGCGGTAGGCGGTCTGCGCGATCTGCAGGTGGTGGCCCGGCACGCCCTCGTGGTAGACGGTGGTCAGCTCGCTCCACGTGCGGAACTCGGTGTTGCCCCTCGGGACCGACCACCACATCCGGCCGGGACGGGTGAAGTCCTCGCTCGGCCCGGTGTAGTAGATGCCGCCGGTCTGCGTGGGGGCGATGCGGCACTCGATGCGCCGCACCGGCCCCGGGATGTCGAAGTGGACGTCGGCGAGCTCGCGGACCACGGCGTCGGCCCGCTCCTGCATCCAGTCCCGCAGCGCGTCGGTGCCGTGCAGCTGGTATCCCGGGTCGGCGTCGAGGACGGCGACGGCCTCCTTCACCGTGGCGCCGGGGCGCACCTCCTGGGCGACCTGCTGCATCGACGCGCGGATCCGGGCCAGCTCCTCCAGCCCCCAGGCGTAGGTCTCCTCGAGGTCGATCGCCGCGCCGAGAAACTGCCGGGACTGCAGGACGTAGCGCTCGCGCCCGCACGCGTCCGCGGCCGGCGCGGAGGGAAGCAGCTCGCGCTCGAGGAAGGTCGCCAGGTCGTCGTATGCCGCCGCCGCGCCCTCCACGGCCGCCGCGAGCCGAGTGCGCTCGCTGCCCTCGAGCGGCTGGTGGTCGACCTGCGCCCCGGCGAGGAGGGTGGCGAAGTAGCCGTCGGGGGCGACGAGCTCCCGGCTCTGCGCGATGCAGGCGAGCACCTGCCGGCGGGGGCTGACCTGCCCGGCGTCGCGCGCGGCGAGCAGCGATGTGTGGTAGCCCGCCAGGGCCTCCGGCACCCGGGTCAGCCGGGTCGCGACGGTCCGCCACTGCTCCGGGGTGTCCTGCGGCATGAGGTCGAAGACGTCGCGGACGGCCTGAAGTGGGGAGGCGAGGACGTTGAGGGACATCGCGTCGAGCCCGGCGGCATACACCTCCTCGGCGATGCCGAGGCGCTCGCGCATCGCGGCGACCGTCACCCGGTCCACGTCGTCGGCGCAGGTGGCGGCCGCGAGCTCGGCGAGGGTGGAGCGGCGCAGCCCGGACAGCGCGGCGAGCCCCGCGGGTGAGAGGTCGTCGAGCTCCTCGTCGTGCCCCGACACCCCCAGGGTCGTCGCCTCTATCGGGCTGAGCCGCACGAGGGCGTCGAGATGGGCCTCGGCGATCCGGTCGACGTCGGTCTGCGGGCGCGGGCGCTCGGTCACCGGCCGACGGTATCGTGCTCCCGGTCCGAGGACGGGAAGCGCGGGGGTGCGGCGGGCCGAGGTCAGCGGGGCAGGCCGGAGGCGCGCCAGCCGCCGGGCGCCGGCCACGCTCCGGCCAGCTGCCACGAGGGGTCCGCCCACGCGGAGCGGCGCCCAGCGGGGGCCGGCTCCAGTCCCGCGTCGGCGACCCCGGAGAGCACCGCGGTGAGCACGGCGACGAGCGCGGCGAGCTCCTCGGCAGCCGGGTCTCCGGACTCGACGCGGAGGACGGGCGGCGCGGCGCTCACAGCGGGATGTTCCCGTGCTTCTTGGGCGGCAGCGTCTCCCGCTTGGTCTTCAGCGCCCGCAACGCGCGGGTCACGTTCATCCGCGTGTTGGACGGGGAGATCACCGTGTCGATGTAGCCCCGCTCCGCGGCGATGTAGGGGTTGGCGAGCGTCTCCTCGTAATGCGCCACGAGCCGGCTGCGGTGCTCCTCGGCATCTCCTCCCTCGGCCGCCGTCTTGGCCAGCTCCTTGCGGTAGAGGATGTTGACGGCGCCCTGAGCCCCCATGACGGCGATCTGCCCGGTCGGCCACGCGAGGTTGATGTCGGCGCCGAGGTGCTTGCTGCCCATGACGTCGTAGGCCCCGCCGTAGGCCTTGCGGGTGATGACGGTGATCTTGGGGACCGTCGCCTCGGCATACGCGTAGATCAGCTTGGCGCCCCGCCGGATGATGCCGTCCCACTCCTGGCTCGTGCCCGGCAGGAAGCCCGGGACGTCGACGAAGGTCAGGACCGGCACGTTGAAGCAGTCGCAGGTGCGCACGAAGCGGGCCGCCTTCTCGGAGGCGGCGATGTCGAGGGTGCCGGCGAACTGCATCGGCTGGTTGGCCACCACGCCCACGGACATCCCGTCGACCCGCGCGAAGCCGGTGATGATGTTGGGCGCGAACAGCGGCTGGACCTCGAGGAACTCCTCGTCGTCGACGACGTGCCGGATGATCGCGTGCATGTCGTAGGGGACGTTGGGGGAGTCGGGGATGCACGTGTCGAGCCACAGGTCCTCATCGGTGACCGTCAGGTCCGCGCTGCCCTCGTCGTATGCCGGTGGCGTCTCGAGGTTGTTGCTCGGCAGGTAGGACAGCAGCGCCTTGACATAGTCGACGGCGTCCTGCTCGTCGGTGCCCATGTAGTGGGCGACGCCCGACTTCGTGTTGTGGGTGAGCGCGCCGCCGAGCTCCTCGAAGCCGACGTCCTCACCGGTCACCGTCTTGATGACGTCGGGGCCGGTGATGAACATGTGCGAGGTCTGGTCGACCATCACGGTGAAGTCGGTGATGGCGGGCGAGTAGACGGCGCCGCCGGCGCATGGGCCCATGATGAGGCTGATCTGCGGGATGACGCCGGAGGCGCGGACGTTGCGCATGAAGATCTCGCCGTAGAGGCCGAGCGAGACGACGCCCTCCTGGATGCGTGCGCCGCCGGAGTCGTTGAGGCCGATCACGGGACAGCCGATCTTCATCGCGAAGTCCATGACCTTGACGATCTTCTCGCCGAAGACCTCTCCGAGGGAGCCGCCGAAGACCGTGAAGTCCTGCGCGAAGACCGCCACCTGCCGGCCGTCCACCGTGCCGTAGCCGGTGACGACGCCGTCGCCGTAGGGCCGGTTCCGCTCCTGGCCGAAGTGGTTGCTGCGGTGCCGGGCGTACTTGTCCATCTCGATGAACGTGCCCTCGTCGAGCAGCATGGCGATCCGCTCGCGGGCCGTCTTCTTGCCCCGGGCGTGCTGCTTCTCCACCGCCCGCTCCGAGCCGGCATGGGCGACCTCCGCGACGCGGCGCTTGAGGTCGGCGAGCTTGCCGGCCGTCGTGGACAGGTCGAGGGTCTGCTCGGGAGCCCGATCGCGTGCCATGGGCCGCAGCCTAGCCTTGTCGGCATGCGCAACCGGCTTGACATCGACACCGTCCGTGCGGCGGTGCTGGCCCCGGGACAGGCCTGGACCACGCTCGAGTTCGTGCCCGCGATCGGCTCGACCAACGACCGTGCCAGCGAGCTGGCGCGACGCTGCGGCGAGCCCGGGCTGGTGGTGCTCACCGACCACCAGACCGGGGGGCGCGGGCGTCTTGGCCGCGGCTGGGTGGTGCCAGACCGTGCCTCGGTGGCGGTCTCCGCCGTCGTGCCGGTCGCGCAGGTCGCCGCCGCCGGCTGGGTGCCCCTCCTCGCCGGTCTCGCCCTGGCGCGGGCGATCCGGCGGGTGACCGCCGCGGCCGGACGCGAGCTCACCCCCCGGCTCAAGTGGCCCAACGACGTGCTGCTCGCCGAGGACGGCG
>CALMNV010000009.1 GCA_937873285.1 uncultured Intrasporangium sp.
CACGCGCGGCTGGAGTCGAGCGCCGAGCGTCTTGCGGCCGTCGAAGGCGACCTGGCGAAGGCTCTGGCTGCCGGGGAGCAGCTCGAGGAGCGGTCACAGCAGCTGGAAGCACATGGCGGCGATCTGGCCCGGCAGCTGGCCGAGGCGTCCCGGGCACGGGCGCAGCTGGAGGCGAGTCATGCGGCGCTCGCCGGTCGCCACCAGAAGCTGGCGGCGGAGGCGACCAAGCGCGCCCGGGACCTTGCGGCGATGCGCAGAGCCCGCGACCGGTTTGCCCAGGAGAGGGACGAGCTGACCGCGGACTTCACCGAACGGCTGGCCCAGCTCGAAGGGGAGCGGTCGCGCCTGGAGGCGGAGCGGTCACGCCTCGAGGCTGACCTTGCGGTCGCCGCCCTGTCCGCGGCGTGGGAGTCCCGCTCCCGCCTCGAGGCGCGGGAGCAGCTGCAGGCCCTGCGAGGCAGCTCGACCTACCAGGTGGGCGTGGCGATGCGCAACGCAGGCCGCTCACCCAGGGCGCTGGTGACGCTGCTGCCGGCCCTGGTGACGGCCTGGCGGACCAAGACATCGGATGGTGGCCGCTGATGGAGGACGTCATGTCCAAGAGCAACGAGGCGGGAGGCGGCGTGCGCTTCCTCCACGAAGAGGGCCTGGTCGCCCGTGGTCGCGGGCCAGCCAGATCCCTCACGGTGGCCTGCATCCTCGACGAGTTCAGCTTCCAGAGCTTCAGCCCGGAGGCCGAGTTCGTGCCGCTCACACCCGGCAACTGGCTCATCGAGCTGAGCGCGAGCCAGCCCGACCTGCTCCTCGTCGAGTCCGCGTGGCGGGGCCACAAGGGGTCGTGGTGGAACACCGTTCCTCGGTTCGGTCCGGAGCTGCGCGGCATCCTCGCGTGGTGCCGTGAGCGCGGCATCCCCACCGCCTTCTGGAACAAGGAGGACCCGGTCCACTTCCCCACCTTCTTGCACCTCGCCTCGGCGTTCGACGCGGTGTTCACCACCGACATGGACTGCGTCCCCAGATACAAGGCCCGGCTGGGGCATGACCGGGCCTACTTCCTGCCGTTCGCCGCGCAGCCGCAGCTGCACAACCCGCTGCAGGTCTACGACCGCGTCGACGGGTGCGCCTTCGCGGGTGCCTACTACAAGAAGTATCCGCACCGCACCAAGGACCTCGACGAGCTGTCCTCGACGATCCTCAACCGGATGCGGCTGGACATCTACGACCGCAACCACGGGCTCGACGTGCCGGACTACGCGTTCCCCGAGTCGTATCGCCAGCACATCGTCGGCACCCTGAGACCGCACGAGATCTCGGCCGCCTACAAGGGGTATCGGGTCAACCTCAACCTCAACTCGGTCAAGCAGTCGCAGTCGATGTTCGCCCGTCGCGTCTATGAGCTGCTGGCCTGCAACACGCTGGTCGTGAGCAACTTCTCGCGTGGACTGCGCACGATGTTCGGCGACCTGACCGTCTGCACCGACGACGGGGCGGAGCTCGACCGCCAGCTCGATGCCCTGGAGACGACGCCCTTCGGAGTCGAGCGGCTGCGCGCCATCGGTCTGCGCAAGGTGATGGCCGAGCACACGTATGCCGAGCGACTGTCCTATGTGGCCCGTGCCTGCGGGCTCGACGTCGACGACGCGCAGCACGAGGCCGTGCTGGTCGTGGCGAGCGTGTCGTCGGCGGCGGAGCTCGAGCGGGTTCGGTCCGCCGTCACCAGGCAGGCGTTCCCACTCGTGAAGTCGCTGCTGGTCCTGCGGGACGGCTTTGAGCCCGTCGAGGGGGCTGTTCCCGCGGACTGCCTCGTCGTGGCCGCGGCAGAGATGCCGGACCTCCGGGCAATTGCGGAACGAGTGGGAGCGGCATACATCGCCTTCTTCTCCCCCGACGACTACTACGGCGCGAGCTACCTCACCGACGCCGTCCAGGCGCTCACGTGGGCCGACGTTCCCGCGGTGGGGCGAGGTCGTCACTTCCGGGCGGTCGACGGCAGCGCGGTGCTCACCGGCGCAGGCGCTGCCTTCAGGCCGTGCGAGGCGATGCCCGTGAGGCTCGCGGTCCTCCGGGCGCAGGCCGTCGAGGGCATGACTTTGGACCTACTGGAGCCCGACGGTCTGGACCGTCCCGTCGGCGGCCTGGCGATCGGCCCCTTCAACTACTGCCGGGACGGCGCTGAGCTGGAGGCGGAGGCCTTGGCCGACCTCGCCGACCTCGATGTGCACCAAGGGAGCAGCCTGGCCGCGATGCGTCGGCACGCCGACTCCGCGGTCGCCGTCGCCGGGGAGGAGGAGGGCGCCGTCGACCTGGCCATGCTGTTCGGCGGGATGCCCGACGGGGGACCCGACATCTCCTTCGGGGCCGACGACTCCGGGTTCCGGCTGGTCTCCACGCTGCCCGACGGGACGTTCCGCTACCTCTACAGCGCCACGACCGTCGGGACCGAGGTGATCCCGCCAGTGGAGAGCCCCTGGGTCTACTTCGAGTGCGACCCCGGGGCGGACGTCACGCTGACGCTCATCTTCCTCTCCGCCCAGGGCGACCGGCTGGGCCACGCCATGGTGCTGCAGATGCGCAACAACCGCGTCGTGGCGCCGGAGGGCACCGCCTCGGTGCGCGTCGGGCTTCGCATCGCAGGACCCGGCTCGACCACCGTGCGGCGGTATCTCGCCAGCGAGTACCACGAGCTCTCCACCGGGGTCATGCCGACGGCTCGCGATCTGGTGCTCACCAACGTCTACCCGTCGTACGACCGGCTGTACCGCAACGGCTTCGTCCACACCCGGGTGCGCTCCTACCGCGACTACGGCGAGCGTGTCGGTGTCGCCCTTCCCACGGCCGGCCCGAAGAGCTCCTACCGGGAGTTCCAGGGGGTCGACGTGGCGGAGGTGTCCGCCGAGCTGCTGTCCCAGACCCTTGCGACCGGGGAGATCGACAACGTCCTGGTCCACTTCCTCGACCCCGGCATGTGGACGGTGCTGCGCGACCAGAAGACCGTCAAGGGCGTCTACGTGTGGGTCCACGGAGCAGAGGTGCAGCCGTGGTGGCGCCGCGAGTACAACTACGCCGACGAGGACTCCCTCGCTCGCGCGAAGGAGGCGTCCGCCGAGCGTCTCGCGTTCTGGTGGGACGTGTTCACCAACCTCCCGGACAACGTCCACTTCGTCTTCGTCTCTCGCTACTTCGCGGAGGAGGTCTTCGAGGACGTGGGGGTGCGGCTGCCTGACGAGCGGTACTCCATCATCCACAACCCCATCGACACGACGATCTTCACCTACGTGCCCAAGCCGGCCGAGCAGTGCCGCCGGATCCTCACCATCCGCCCCTACGCCTCCAGGAAGTACGCCAACGACCTCAGCGTGGAGGCGGTGCGCATCCTGAGCGAGCGCGACGGCTTCGAGGACCTCCAGTTCTGCTTCGTCGGTGACGGGCCGCTCTTCGACGAGGTGCTCGAGCCGCTGCGCGGTCTGCCCAACGTCGAGATCCGTCGTGAGTTCCTCAACCACGGCCAGATCGCCGACCTGCACAAGGACTACGGCGTGTTCCTGACCCCGACGCGGATGGACGCCCAAGGTGTGTCCCGGGACGAGGCGATGGCCTCGGGTCTCGTGCCCGTCACGACAGCGGTGGCCGCTGTGCCGGAGTTCGTCGACGAGACCTGCGGCTACCTGGCGCCGCCGGAGGACGCCGTCGCGCTGGCCGAGGCCATCTGGGAGCTGGCGCACGACCCTGACCGGTTCCAGCGGATGTCGGAGGCCGCGACCCGACGCGTCGCTCGCCAGACGGCGGCCGACGTGGTGATCCCCAGGGAGATCCGGCTGTTCG
>CALMNV010000010.1 GCA_937873285.1 uncultured Intrasporangium sp.
CATCGGCCACTCGAGCTCGGGACGCGTCAGGCGCGCCGCGACGACGAGCCGGCAGGCGCGCGCGGTCGCGGCCATCCGCGGCTTGGGCTCGCGGGCGAACGGCATGCCGAAGCGCTGGAACCGGCGCTGGCCGCGCGCCATGAGCAGCGGGGTGTAGCCGCGCTCCTCGTACTGCGTCCGCTCCTCGGTGAGCCCGATCATCACGTGCCGCCAGGCGATCTGATCGCCGTAGCGCCACTGCAGGGCGGTGATGAACGGCATCGCGGAGTACGCGAAGGGACAGCCGGGGTCCGAGATGTGCCTGATCGAGAGAGGAGCCACGCGCTCGTCGTTGCGCATGCAACCAGTATACCCAGCCGGCGCGGACCCAACGCACTGCTGCCAGATACGTCTGCGTTGTCCCTGCATGCCAGGGACAACGCAGACGGACCTAGGAGACGATCCACTCGTTGAGGTCGAGCTGCTCGGGCGGCTGGCGGTCCTCGTCGCGCGCAGCCCGTCCGGCCAGGCCGCGGCGTGGCCGGTCGTCGAGACGGAGCAGGCCGACGGGGTCTGCACCGACGTGGTGGCCCCGGCTCCCGACCTCGACCCTGACCTCGCCGCCTCCGCGACCGAGGCGGCCCTGCGGATCGCCGGGGAGCTCGGGGTGACGGGGATGCTCGCCGTGGAGATGTTCGAGGTGCGCGAGCAAGGCGGGAGGGCGGCATACCGGGTCAACGAGCTGGCCATGCGCCCGCACAACAGCGGGCACTGGAGCATGGACGGCGCCGTCACAGGGCAGTTCGAGCAGCACCTGCGGGCCGTGCTCGACCTGCCGCTCGGTGACCCGCGCCCGCGCGCGCCGTGGACGGTGATGGCCAACGTCCTCGGCGGGGAGTACGAGCAGCTCTACCCCGCCTACCGTCACATTCTGGCCCGGGACCCCGGGGCCAAGGTGCACGTCTACGGCAAGGACGTGCGGCCCGGGCGAAAGATCGGCCACGTCAACGTCTCGTCGGACGACCTGGACGAGGCGCGCTCCCGGGCCCGACACGCGGCCGACTACCTGCGAGGCGTGGTGACGCAATGAGCGCTGCAGACGCTCCTGCCGGTCCGGTCGTCGGCATCGTCATGGGCAGCGACAGCGACTGGCCGGTGATGCAGGGCGCGGCTGAGGCGCTGCGGGAGTTCGGAGTCCCCTTCGAGGCCGACGTGGTCTCGGCGCACCGGATGCCCGAGGAGATGCTCGCCTACGGGCAGCAGGCGGCCCGACGGGGGCTGCGGGTGCTGGTGGCGGGAGCCGGCGGAGCCGCTCACCTGCCGGGCATGCTCGCCGCGGTGACCCCGCTGCCGGTCATCGGGGTGCCGGTGCCGCTCAGGCACCTCGACGGGATGGACTCGCTGCTGTCCATCGTGCAGATGCCCGCGGGGGTCCCGGTCGCGACGGTCTCGATCGGCGGTGCGCGCAACGCAGGGCTGCTCGCGACCCGGATCCTCGCCTCAGGGGAGGGGGCCGAGGCCGCTGCGCTGCGGGCCCGGATGGTCGACTTCCAGGCGGGTCTGCGCGACCAGGCGCACGCCAAGGGCTCGGCGCTGCGCAACCTCGCCTGGCCCTGACCTGCTGGGGCCGCGGCTGCCCACCCATCGTCGAGTGGTCACTTCGGTGCGCGCCCCGGCGACTGCGGCGCGGTGTGTGCGGTATGCCGTGCCCTGGCGCGGAGGAGCGCACACACCGCCGCCGAACGTGCGCTGCGGTCGGGCTAGGACGCGGCGCCGTCGGCCAGGGCGGCGCGGAACTCGATCTTCGGGCAGGTGTCCATGACCACGGTCAGTCCCGCCTCGGCCGCGCGGGCGGCCGCCGCCTCGTCGACGACCCCGAGCTGCAGCCAGACGGTCTCGATGCCGAGCCGGTCGCGCTCGGTGACCGCGTCGTCGACGACGGCGCCGACGTGAGCACTGTTGACGAAGCAGTCCACGACCGCGACGCGCTCCCCGTCCGGGATCTCGGCGAGCCGCCGGTAGCCCTTCGCCCCGTGCACCGCTGCCGCGCTCGGGTGGACCGGCACGAGCCGCATCCCGAGCTCGCGCTGCAGCCAGCGGGAGACCGCCCAGGCCGTGCGGTCCGGGTTGTCGCCGAGGCCCACGACCGCCCAGGTCGCCGGCGTCTCCAGCAGCCGGCGGATGACGGCCGGGTCGTTGCGGTGCGGGCCCATGGCCCCATCCTCACACGGCGGGCTGACGGGCCGGCGTGACAGGATGTCGGCCATGCGACTCGGAATCTTTGTGCCCCAGGGCTGGCGGATGGACCTCGTCGGAATCGACCCGGCGCAACACTGGGAGGTGATGCTCGGGCTCGCCAAGCACGCCGACGACGGTGACGTCTTCGAGTCGATCTGGGTCTACGACCACTTCCACACCGTTCCCGAGCCGTCTCGCGAGGCGACCCACGAGGCGTGGACCCTCATGGCGGCGTATGCCGCGGCCACCAGCAGGGTGCGCCTCGGCCAGATGTGCACCTGCATGTCCTACCGGGAGCCGACCTACCTGGCCAAGGTCGCCGCCACGGTCGACGCGATCTCCGGCGGCCGCACCGAGATGGGAATCGGCGGCGGGTGGTACGAGCACGAGTGGCGTGCCTACGGCTACGGCTTCCCCTCGGCCGGTGACCGGCTCGGCCGGCTTCGTGAAGGCGTGGAGATCTTCCGGCAGATGTGGACGCAGGGCACCGCGACCCTCGACGGCAAGCACTACCAGGTGGACGGCGCGCTCTGCGCACCCCGACCCCTGCAGGGCACCTCCGCGCCCGGGTCCGAGCGCAACGGCATACCGATGTGGGTGGCCGGTGGCGGCGAGAAGGTGACGCTGCGCATCGCCGCGGAGTATGCCGACTACACCAACTTCGACGGCACCGCAGCGGGCTTCGACCACAAGAGCGAGGTGCTGCGCGGGCACTGCCGGGCGGTCGGTCGCGACTTCGACTCGATCGTGCGCTCGGCCAACTACAACGTGGTGATCGCCGAGACCGAGAAGGAGCTCGACGAGCGGCTGGCCTTCGCCGGCGAGCTGTTCCGCAAGGCGGGGCTCAGCGAAAGCCGGGTGGACGCGCACATCGCCGACCTGCGCTCCCAGCCGGCCGTCGGCACCCCGGAGCAGATCGTCTCGGTGCTGCAGGACATGGAGCGCCGCGGGATGACCTACGCCATCACCTACTTCCCGGAGGCGGCCTACGACCGCTCCGGCATCGAGCTGTTCGAGCGGGAGGTGGCGCCGGCGCTGCGCGGCTGACCGCGAAACCGGGGCGGCGCGCGCCATGGAGATCGCACTTGCGCTGCTCGCGATCGCGGCGGCGGTGCTGGGCGGCGCCGGTCTCGCGCGTCGCCTCGACCTGCCTCCGCCGCTGGTGCTCATCGTCATCGGCATGGTGGGCTCCTACCTGCCCTTCGTGCCGGAGGTGGCGCTCGGACCGGACATCGTGCTGCTCGGCATCCTGCCGCCCCTGCTCTATGCCGCCGCGATCTCCACCTCGCTCGTGGACTTCCGGGCCAACCGCGGCATCATCCTGCGCCTGTCGGTCGGGCTGGTGCTCTTCACCGCCCTCGGTGTGGGGCTGTTCCTCTGGTGGCTGCTGCCGGTGCCCTTCGCCGTCGCCTTCGCCCTCGGCGCGGTCGTCAGCCCGCCCGACGCGGTGGCGGCGACGGCGATCGGGCGCCGGATCGGCTTGCCGCGCAGGCTCGTGTCGATCCTCGAGGGGGAGTCGCTCGTCAACGACGCGACCGCCCTCGTCGCCGTGCGCACCGCGGTGGGGGCTGCCGGCCTTGCCGCCGCCGGCGCTGCCACCCAGGTCACACCAGCGGGCGTGGCCGTCGACTTCCTCCGCGCATCCGCCGGGGGTGTCGTCGTCGGCGTCGCCGTGGCATTTGTCGTCGAGAGTATCCGCAAGCGGGCGGGCGAGCCGACCTTCGACACCGCCCTGTCCTTCCTCGTGCCCTTCGCGGCCTACCTCCCGGCCGAGGTCCTGCACTCCTCGGGCGTCATTGCCGTCGTCACGGCGGGGCTCATCCTCGGCCACCACTCACCGCGCTACCAGGCTGGCGCGTCCCGGCTCAGCGAGCGGGTCAACTGGGCCTCGATCCAGTTCCTCCTCGAGAACGCCGTGTTCCTGCTCATCGGCCTGCAGGTCTACTACGTCGCCAGCCGGGTGGAGTCGTCGTCGCTCGGTCTGCCGCGGATCGCCGCGGCGGCCCTCGGCACGCTGGCCCTGGTGCTGCTGCTGCGGCCGGTGTGGGTCTTCCCGATGCGCTGGGTGCGCACGAGCGTCCTGCGCCGCGAGGCTCCGGCCCCGTGGACGCACACGGCGGTCCTGTCATGGGCCGGCATGCGCGGCGTGGTGACCCTGGCCGCCGCGCTCCTGCTGCCGCAGAACACTCCGCAACGCGACGTCCTCGTGCTGATCGCCGTCGTCGTGACGGTGGGCACGCTGCTCCTGCAGGCCACGACGCTGCCACGGCTCGCGCGGGCCCTGCGGGTGCGGGGGCCGGACCCGCGTGAGGACGCGCTGCAGACCGCCGCGGTGATGCAGGCGGCCACCAAGGCCGCTCTGGCCGCGATGGACGAGCGCCCGGAGATCGACCCCGCCACTCGCACGCTGCTGCGCAGCCGCTCCGAGGACCGGCTCAACCAGCTCTGGGAGCGGCTCGGCGCGCGCGGCACGGATGCCGTGGCGACGCCGAGCGACCGCTACCGCCGGGCGCGGCTCGACCAGCTCGAGGTCGAGCGCGCCGAGGTGCTGCGGCTGCGGGACGCCGGGCAGGCCGACCACGAGGTGCTGCGCGCCGTGCTCGCGGCGCTCGACCTCGAGGAGACGATGCTCATGCGCGCCACGGACCAGGCTGAGCACGCACGCCTCGGCCAGCTGCTGCTGCCCGAGGCGCAGCGGGAGGGGTGCGCCCACCTCGGGCAGGCCCTGCGGTCCGTGCGACCGCGGACGCCGGAGGGCTGCGAGGAGTGCCTCCGCGACGGCACCGCGTGGGTGCACCTGCGGCTCTGCCTCGACTGCGGCCACGTCGGCTGCTGCGACTCCTCGGAGCGGCGCCATGCCGCGGCCCACTTCACGGGGACCGGGCATCCGGTCATGCGCTCCATCGAGCCAGGGGAGGCGTGGCGGTGGTGCTACGTCGACGAGCTCGTCGGCTGACCGCGGCCGTCACGCGAGGGTCTGGCGGACGGAGCGCTCGTCCTCTGACATGGTGACCGTCGTCGGCGCGCCGTTGACGAGCGCGAGGTGGGGCGGGACGTGCCCGCACTCGACCTCGGCGACGATGGGCACGCCCAGACCGCCCAACGCATCGCGGACGGCGTCGTGCTGCGAGAAGCCCTCCGCGTCGGGTGCGTGGGTGCGGCTGACGAGGATGCCGCGGGTGCCCTCGAACCAGCCCGCGAGCCGCATGCCGTGCAGAGCCCGACACACGTCGAAGGCACCCCACGAGCTGACGTCGAGGTAGTGGACGAGACCCTCCGGCGCGTGGGCCCGGGCGAACCCGCCGACGTCGCCGTATGCCGTGCCGGCCAGGTGGGCGAGCGTCTCGAGGCAGCCGCCGATGAGCCGCCCGGACAGAACGACCAGCTCGTCCTCGTGGCCCTCGTCGATGCGGGCCCAGCCGCCGACGCCGTCGAGCGTGTGGGCGCAGACGGCCGGGTCGGCCTCCCAGTCGTCGTGCCCACCCGTGCGATAGCGGCCGGGGGAGCCTTGCACGAGCTCGGCTCCAGGCTCGGCCGTGACGACGTCGAGCCAGTGCGCCAGACCCGGCTCGGCGGCATACGGCGTGTCCATGAGGTTGTGGCCGTGCACCGTCGCGGTCCCGGTGAGGAGCGTGAGCGGGGTGAGCCAGGTGGACGTGTCGGAGTAGCCGACAGCCCACGTCGGCTGCGCCGCGGCCACCGCGTCGAAGTCGATCAGGGGCAGCAGGTCGATGGCCGTCTCGCCACCCCACGGCGGGATGACGCAGCGGATCGTGGGGTCCGTGAGCATGCGCTGCAGCTCGGCCGCCCGCGCGTCGCGGGAGGCGCTGACGTGGGTCGGCGCCTGGATGCAGTCGCCGACCTCCACGTCGAAACCCTTGCGCCGCAGCCACCCCACGGCCACCTCCAGCCGCGGCCAGAGGGCGTCGTCCACCCCGGCGCTCGGCGCGGTGACGCCGATGCGGTCGCCGGGACGCAGGGGGGCGGGGTAGCGCACCATGACCGCCATGGTGTCAGCGGTATGCCGCCGGCTCACACCGTGGCGGCCGCAAAGCCCTGCTCGAGGTCGGCGAGGATGTCGTCGATGTGCTCGATCCCCACCGAGAGCCGCACCAGGCCCGGCGTCACGCCGGCCGCGAGGCGGTCGCTCTCCGGCCCCTGGGAGTGGGTCGTCGACGCCGGGTGGATGACGAGCGAGCGCACGTCGCCGATGTTGGCCACGTGGCTGTGCAGGCGCAGCCCCTCGACGAAGCGCTTGCCGGCCTCGAGGCCGCCGGCGATCTCGAAGGAGAGCACCGCGCCGGCCCCCTTGGGCGTGTACTTTCGCGCGGCGGCATACGACGGGCTGCCGGGCAGCGAGGCCCAGATGACCCGTTCCACCTGCTCGTGCCCGGCGAGGAACCGCGCGACGGCGGCGGCGTTGTGCAGGTGCCGCTCGACGCGCAGCGACAGGGTCTCGAGGCCCTGGGCGAGCAGGAAGGCGTTGAAGGGCGAGGCGGCCGGGCCGAGGTCTCGCAGCAGCTGGACCCGGGCCTTGAGGATGAAGGAGAGGTTGGCGCCGAACGGGCTGCCGACGCCGGTGTCTCGCGCGAAGACCAGCCCGTGGTAGCTCTCCTCTGGCGTGTTGTAGTTGGGAAACCGCGCCGGGTCCTGCCCGTAGTCGAAGGTGCCCGCGTCGACGATGACCCCGGCGATCGAGGTGCCGTGGCCGCCGAGGTACTTGGTGGCCGAGTGGATCACGACGTCGGCGCCCCACTCGATCGGGCGCAGCACGAAGGGGGTCGCGATGGTGTTGTCGACGACGAGCGGCACGCCGTGCTCGTGCGCCACGGCGGCGACCCCCTCGATGTCGAGCACCTCGGCCTTGGGGTTGGCGATCGTCTCCCCGAAGAGCAGCTTGGTGTTGGGCCGGAGGGCGGCGCGCCACGAGTCGGGGGAGGTGGGGTCGGCGACGAAGTCGACGGCGATGCCGAGCTTGGGCAGGGTGAACTTCAGCAGGTTGACGGTGCCGCCGTAGAGCGACGGCGAGGCGACGACATGGTCGCCGGCCTCGGCGATGTTGAGGAGCGCCAGCGTCGTGGCGGACTGGCCGGACGCCAGCAGCAGCGCGCCGACCCCGCCCTCGAGCGCCGCGATCCGCTGCTCGACGGCATCCGTGGTGGGGTTCATGATCCGGGTGTAGATGTTGCCGAGCTCCCGAAGCCCGAAGAGGCTCGCGGCGTGGTCGGTGTCGTTGAAGACGTAGCTCGTCGTCTGGTAGATGGGCAGGGCGCGGGCGCCCGTCGCGGGGTCCGGGGTCTGGCCGGCGTGGATCTGCTTGGTCTCGAAGGACCAGTTGGCGGTCTGGCTCATCTCGGCGTCCTCTTCGGGCCTGGCCGGCGACCCGGGTGCGCCCCGGTGCACCGACGGTCTCGGCGCGGGAGAGCGCCC
>CALMNV010000011.1 GCA_937873285.1 uncultured Intrasporangium sp.
GAAGAGGTCGAGCAGCCGGGGCAGCTCGACCTCCAGCGTGCGGCGTGCCACCTCGGGGGCGACCTGCTCCCACGACACCGTCGCGACGAAGTTGCCGCCGCCGCGCCCGCGTCTCGCCTCGAGGAGGCCGAGGTCGGCGACCTGCTGCAGCGCCTGCCGCAGCGTCGCCCGGCTCACCCCCAAGGTGACGGCGAGCTCCCGCTCCGGCGGGAGCCGCTCCCCCGGCGAGTATGCCGCCACGGCGATCGCGGTCACCAGCCGGTCGGCCAGCCCCGACGTCACCGTCCGTCGGCCCTGGGGCAGGCGGGGCGCCTCCTCCACCCCCGCCGGTGCCCCGTCCACAGCGCCGAGTCTATGAGGTGCTCCGGCACCCGAACGCACTGCCGGACACAAAGGTATTGTCATCACACCTTTTATCGGGTTCACTGTCGCACGCAGGCTTCACCGGCCCCACCTCACCAGCCGATCCTCATCCCCTAGGACGGGCGCCATGACGACGACGACCGATGCCCGCTTTCCGCCGCCCTCCGCCGTCGGGACCGTCCCCTTCCGGGAGTACGAGACGTGGTACCGCGTGACGGGCGAGCTCGACCCGCGAGCAGAGCGGGCCCCACTCGTGGTGCTCCACGGTGGTCCCGGGGCGGCACACAGCTACTGCCTGATGATGGCCAACCTCGCCGCCGACGGCCGCGCGGTCGTCCACTACGACCAGCTCGGCTGCGGCGCCAGCACCCACCTGCCCGACGCGGACCCCGGATTCTGGAGCGTGGAGCTCTTCGTCGCCGAGGTGCGCGCCGTTGTCGACGCCCTGGGCATCGGGGACCGCTTCCACCTCCTGGGTCAGTCTTGGGGGGGCATGCTGGGCCCGGAGTTCGTCCTTGCCGACCCGCGCGGGGTGCAGAGCCTGACCATCTGCGACAGCCCGGCGTCCATGCCGCTGTGGATGGAGGCAGCAGGCGTCCTGCGAGGCCGCCTGCCGGCGCAGGTGCAGCAGGCCCTCACCTCCCACGAGGCGGCCGGCACCACGGACTCGCCCGAGTACTCTGCCGCGATGCAGGTCTTCTACGACCGACACGTATGCCGGGTCGTGCCCAACCCTGCGGAGGTGCTCGAGTCCTTCGCCCAGATCGAGCGGGATCCGACCGTCTACCACACCATGAACGGCCCCAGCGAGTTCCACGTCGTCGGCACGCTCAAGGACTGGAGCATCGCTGAGCGGGTCCCGGGCATAGCCGTCCCGACCCTGGTCGTCGCCGGAGCCCACGATGAGGCGATGCCGTCGGTCTGGGAGCCGTTCGTCAGCGGCATACCGGATGTGCGCTCTCACGTCTTTGCCGAGTCCAGCCACATGCCGCACGTCGAGGAGCCGGCTGCCTTCCTCGGCGTCGTCGGGTCGTTCCTCCGCGAGCACGACTGACCTGACACGACCGATCTGAAAGGACCCCCCATGTCACCCGTCCCTCCCGACGCTCCCGGCGCTCCCGGCGCTCCCGACGCTCCCGACGCCACCCGCCCCGGTGCCTCTGCACCGGGAGCCGACGACGGCCTGGCGGAGTTCGGCTACCGCCAGGAGCTGAACCGCACGCTGTCGACCGCCGACCTGATCATCTACGGCCTCGTCTTCATGGTGCCCATCGCGCCGTGGGCGATCTTCGGCGTCGTGTACAACCAGGCCAAGGGCATGGTGCCCCTCGTCTATCTCATCGGCCTGGTGGCGATGATCTTCACCGCACTGTCCTACGCGCAGATGTCCAGGGCGTTCCCCGTCGCCGGCTCGGTCTACTCCTACGTGGGGCG
Organism: uncultured Intrasporangium sp.; assembly: GCA_937873285.1. Lineage (GTDB taxonomy): Bacteria > Actinomycetota > Actinomycetes > Actinomycetales > Dermatophilaceae > CALMNV01. Next base: position 1,798 of record CALMNV010000011.1, read on the forward strand.
GGGCCTCAACAGGCATCTCGGCTTCCTCGCCGGCTGGACGATCCTGCTCGACTACCTCCTCGTGCCCACGCTGCTCTACGTCTTCGCCGCCGAGAGCATGGCCGGCATCTTCCCCGGCGTGCCCAAGCCGCTCTGGATCATCGTGTTCCTCGTCATCAACACGGCCGTGAACTACATCGGCATCTCCTTCACGGCGATCGTCAACCGGGTCTTCCTCGCCGCCGAGCTGCTCTTCATCGTCATCTTCGTCGTCATGGCGGTCGCCGCGATCAGCAAGGGGGTGGGCGGCGCGACGTTCACCACCCGGCCGCTCTTCGACGCAGCCAGCTTCTCCCCCGGGTTGGTGGCGACCGCCCTGTCGATCGCGGTGCTCAGCTTCCTCGGCTTCGACGGGATCGCGACCCTGAGCGAGGAGGCGAAGGGGGGCCGGCGCGCTGCCGGCGTGGCCATGGTCAGCGGTCTGGTGCTCGTGGCAGCCTTCTTCGTCGCGCAGACCTGGCTCGCGGCGATGCTCGTGCCGGACAAGCAGTCGTTCTCCGACGCCGAGGTCAACAACGCCTTCTTCGGCATCGTCCAGAACATCAGCGGCCAGGCCTGGCAGGTCGCCTTCCTCGCCATGAACGCCCTGGCCGTCGGCATCGCCAACGCCGTGGCCGCGCAGAGCGCGACCAGCCGGCTCCTCTTCTCGATGAGCCGCGACGGACGGCTCCCACGCTTCCTCTCCCACGTCAACGTGCGGACCAAGGTGCCCGAGCGGGCGATCCTGCTCGTCGGCGCGCTCACGCTCGTCACCGGCCTGTTCTTCGTCGGGCAGATCGGTCTGATCTCCTCCCTCGTCAACTTCGGCGCGCTGACGAGCTTCCTGCTGCTGCACCTGTCCGTCGTGTCCTACTACGGCGTGCGCAACCGCTCCGGCAATGTGCTGCTGCACTGGGTCTCGCCGGTGCTCGGCTTCGCGATCATCGCCTTCGTGCTGTGGAACGCCGACCCGGCCGCCAAGATCGGCGGCCTCGTGTGGCTGGCCGTCGGCGCCGGCGTGCTGGCCTACTACAACGCCAGGGGCACCGGCATCCTGCCGGAGCACGCCGCCAGCTCGGCGGACGCCGACCGGCAGCCCGAGACCGTGCGCCATCGGGAGGCCCGCTCGTGACCACCCACCTGCTGACCAAGGACCAGGCGAGTGCCGGCTTCTCGGCCGCCCGGGAACCGGCGCTGCGGATCGTGCCCGGCACCGGGGAGCGCATCACGTTCGAAACCGACGACCTCGCCTACGCCCAGATGGCAGAGTTGCGCGACCTCGCCCGGGTGACGGCCACGCTCAACCCGGTGACCGGCCCGGTGCACGTCGAGGGCGCCGAGCCCGGCGACGCGCTCGCCGTGACGATCCACGACATCGAGCTCGCCGACGAGGGCTGGTCGCTCTACATCCCCGGAGCGGGCGCCCTCAGCGCGCCGATGGGCGACGAGTGGTTCGTCCGGAGGATCCCGGTCCGCGACGGGCAGGTCCGGCTCACCGAGCGTCTCACCTGCCCGGCCGCCCCCATGATCGGCTGCATCGGCGTCGCGCCGGCCGTCGGGGAGATGTCGACGGTGATGCCGTCCTACCCCACGGGCGGCAACATGGACCTCACCGACGCCGCCCCCGGGTCGACGGTCTACCTGCCGGTGCAGGTGCCCGGCGCACTGCTGTCGATCGGCGACCTGCACGCGGTGATGAGCCGCGGCGAGTCCTCCTTCGTCGCCATCGAGGCGGCCGGCCGGGCCACGGTCAGCGTCGACCTCGTCAAGGGCCTGCCGCTGCGCGCCCCGCGCATCGACACCGGCGAGGACCTCATCTGCGTCGGCCTGGGCGACCCGGTGCAGGACGCCATCACGATGGCCTACGAGTCGCTCTTCGCGCTCCTCACCGACGAGCACGGCTTCTCTCGCGAGGACGCCTACGTCACGATGAGCGCGCTCGCGCACACCGAGCTCGGCGGCCCGACCGGCTGCGCGCCGCCCGACCCGCTGCAT
>CALMNV010000012.1 GCA_937873285.1 uncultured Intrasporangium sp.
CGACCTGCCCACCCTGCCCCCGACGAACGGTGCGCCCAGCCTCTCCGGAGGCACGCCGCTGGCGGCATACGTCGACCTGCCCACGGGCGAGGACCCGGTGACCGTCGTGCCGATCGGCGCCCAAGCGCCGGTCGTCGCGCTCGGCACGGCCGCGGGCATGGTCAAGCGTGTCACTCCCGACGCGCCCAAGGGCGCGGCATGGGAGGTGGTCGCGCTGCGCGACGGTGACCGCGTGATCGGTGCCGCGGTGGCCGACCGCGAGGACCTCGAGCTCGTCTTCGTCTCCGACGACGCGCAGCTGCTGCGCTTCCCCGCCCGCACGGTCCGGCCCCAGGGCCGCGGCGCGGGTGGGATGGCCGGGATCCGGCTGGCGCCGGGCAGGCGCGCCGTGTTCTTCGGCATCGTCGATCCCGAGCGCGAGGCCGTCGTCGTCACGTCGGCCGGGTCGTCGGGCGCCCTCCCCGGCACCCAGGGCGGCTCCCTCAAGGTCACGCCGTATGCCGAGTATCCCGCCAAGGGGCGCGCGACGGGCGGCGTGCGCTGCCACCGCTTCCTCCGCGGCGAGGACGTCCTCATCCTCGCCTTCGCCGGCAACACGCCGATCCGCGCGGCCGCCGGCAACGGCGTCCCGGTCGACCTGCCACCGGCCGACGGTCGCCGCGACGGGTCCGGCGTCCCGATGAACGTAGTCGTCGACCGGGTCGTCGGGCCGCCTGTCGAGCATCAGGTCGCCAGGTAGGTCTGCGCGTCGGGGGCTGGGCGCCTGCGTGCGGTCCCGCGCCGCTGCTGGCGCCGTTGCGCTCGACCGTGCTGCCTCGCGCGGCTGCGACGCTGCTGCTCGGCTTGTCGCCCCCGGGCCCGTCGCCGCGTCCTCCAGGCCGCTCGTCCGGTCAACCGTGGGCTGACCGGACACGGCACTCGTCGATGCCACCGGGGGCACTCGCCCGGGATGCTGCGTGCCGGCCCGCTCCGAGCGACTGCAAGCGCTCCTGCTCGGGGCGCTCAGGCGTCGATGCGCTCCCGGTCGACCTCGGAGGCCGACTCGACGATGAAGTCCTTGCGCGGCGCGACCTCGGTGCCCATGAGCAGCTCGAACGTGCGCTCAGCGGCCTCGAGGTCGCGCATGCCCACGCGCCGCAGCGTCCGGTGGCGAGGGTCCATCGTCGTGTCGGCGAGCTGGTCGGCGTCCATCTCGCCGAGGCCCTTGTAGCGCTGCATCGGCTGCTTGATCTTCCTGCCCCGCTTCTCGAGGGCCGCCACGGTGCGGCGCATCTCGGCCTCGTTGTACGTGTAGAGGTACTCGTTGCGCTTGCCACCAGAGCCGACTACCTCGAGCCGGTGGAGGGGGGGCATCGCGGCATACACCCTCCCCGCCTCGACGAGCGGGCGCATGTAGCGGAAGAAGAGCGTGAGCAGCAGCGTGCGGATGTGGGCGCCGTCGACATCGGCGTCGGTCATGATGATGACCTTGCCGTAGCGCGCGCCGGCAAGGTCGAAGCTGCGGCCGGAGCCGGCGCCGATGACCTGGATGATCGAGGCGCACTCGACGTTCTTGAGCATGTCCGAGACGGACGCCTTCTGCACGTTGAGGATCTTGCCGCGGATCGGCAGCAGCGCCTGGAACTCCGAGCTGCGGGCCTCCTTGGCCGTGCCCATCGCCGAGTCCCCCTCGACGATGAACAGCTCGGAGCGCTCCACGTCGGAGGTGCGGCAGTCGCGCAGCTTGGCCGGCAGCGTCGAGGACTCCAGGGCGTTCTTGCGGCGCTGGGTCTCCTTGTGCAGCCGCGCGCTGATCCGCGACTTCATCTCGGTGACGACCTTCTCGAGCAGCAGCGCCGATTGCGTCTTGTCGCTCCGCTTGGGCGAGGCCAGGCGCGCCGTGAGCTCCTGCTCGACGACCCTCGTGACGATGGCCTTTACTGCGCTGGTGCCGAGCACCTCCTTGGTCTGGCCCTCGAACTGCGGCTCCGCCAGCCGGACCGTCACCACAGTGGTCAGCCCCGCCAAGACGTCGTCCTTCTCCGGCTTGTCCGAGCCGACCTTCAACCTGCGCCCGTTGAGCTCGAGCTGGCGGCGGAGCACCTTGAGGACGGCCTGCTCGAACCCCGCGACGTGGGTGCCACCCTTGGGCGTCGTGATGATGTTGACGAAGGACTGCATCGTGGTGTCGTAGCCCTGCCCCCAGCGCAGGGCGACGTCGACGGAACACTCGCGCTGCACCTCCGTGGGCGTCATGTGACCCCGGTCGTCGAGGACAGGCACCGTCTCGGTGAACCGACCCGAGCCCTGCAGGCGCCAGACGTCGGTGATGGCCGGGTCGGGCGCGAGGAACTCGACGAACTCCACGAACGTCTTGCCGTCCTGACCGACCGGGTGATCTCCCTGGAGAGCGACCGCGATGTCCTGCTCGCGGCCCTGGAGGCCCAGTCCGAGATGAACGAACGGTCCGACGCCTGGCATGAGCAGTTGACGCACCTGTTCG
>CALMNV010000013.1 GCA_937873285.1 uncultured Intrasporangium sp.
CTCACAGAGTCGTGCACTACACATCTCGCCGGCCCTTCGTGCTGCGCCTCAACGACGGAGGCGGGGACCTCCGCGGCCTGCGGCCGCCTGCCCATCCCACCGCGGACGGGCAGGTGCCGGAGGGCGACGCCGTCGTCGGAGGCGGCGCCGGCACGTCGGATAGGGTCGGAGCATGACCCTGCACGACTTCGAGGCGGTCGAGCGGTTCGTCGCCGGCACCGTGGGGCCGGCAGGTCAGCGGGCCTTCTACCTGCAGGCGCGGGACGCCGCCCGGCTCCTCACCGTCGGGGTGGAGAAGAAGCAGGTCGCCGTGCTCGCCGAGCGGATCAACGACGTGCTCGACCAGCTCGCCCCTCTGGAGGCTGCCGAGCCCGGCGCGCCGGGGGGCGCGCCGGAGGACGGTGCACCCCTCGAGACCCCGTTCGACGAGGACTGGCGCGTCCAGACGCTGGCTCTGTCGTGGGACGACGAGGGTCGGGTCCTCATCATCGAGTGCCACGACCACGATCCCGACGAGCTGGGCGGTGAGGACGAGCAAGCCGGCGGCGCCGAGGAGCCCGGGCCGCTGGCCGTGAACTCGATGCGGGTCAAGCTGGACCCCGCGGCGGCGCGCGCGTTCGCACGGCGCAGCCAGGCACTGGTCGCCGCTGGGCGCCCGCCGTGCCCCTTCTGCGGCGGGCCCCTCGACGCCAGCGGGCACATCTGTCCCCGGGCCAATGGCTACAAGCGCTGAGCCGACCCTGCTCGGCCCCGGTGACCTTTCCGGGCCGGTCGAGGTGGTCGGCCGGATCAGCGACTCGTCCAACCTCGCTGTGCTCGCCCGCCTCGTCGAGCGCGACGGGGCGCACGTCATCTACAAGCCGGTGCACGGCGAGCGGCCTCTGTGGGACTTCCCGGAGGGCACGCTCGCCGGTCGGGAGGTGGCGGCATACCTCGTCTCGGCGCTCGGCGGCTGGGACCTCGTCCCGCCCACCGTGCTGCGGGACGGGCCGCTCGGGACCGGCTCCGTCCAGCTGTGGGTCGGCGACCCGTTCGACCCGGTGGCGGACGACCGCGTCGTCGACCTCGTGCCGGGGCGCCGGGTCCCGACCGGCTGGGTGGGGGTGCTCGACGGCGAGACGGCGGCCGGCGAGCGGGTGCGGCTCGTGCACCAACGGCTGCCCGACGTGCGATCCCTCGCGGTGCTCGACGCCGCTCTCAACAACTCCGACCGCAAGGGCTCGCACTGCCTGCGCGACGACGAGGGGCGCCTCTGGGCCATCGACCACGGCGTCTGCTTCTCGCCGACGCCCAAGCTGCGCACGGTGCTGTGGGGCTGGGCCGGCGAGCCGCTGGCCGAGGAGGACAGGACCCGGCTGGCCCGGCTGGCGCGGCGGCTGGCGCGCCCGGCGACGCGGGCAGAGCTCGGCCGGCTGCTGCCCGCGGGCGACGTCGAGGCCCTCGAGGCGCGGGTGCGCCGCCTTCTGGCCCGTGGCCGGCTCCCCGAGCCGGCACCCGGCTGGCCGACGGTGCCGTGGCCACCGCTCTGACCTCGCCGATACGGCGCCGGCCGGTCGGGCCGGCCGGCGCAGCCGGTGACCGGGGGAGCCGTCGGTCGGGATAGTCTGCGCCGGTGGAATCCTGGCCGACACCAACTCTCCCGCAGCTCCCCGGCAGCGCGCCGCAGGTGCGGGTCCGGGACACCACGACGGGCGAGCTGCGGCCGGCGGCTTCGGCGCCGACCGTCACGCTCTACGTCTGCGGGATCACCCCCTATGACGCGACGCACACCGGTCACGCGGCGACGTACGTCACCTTCGACCTGCTCGGTCGGATTCTTCGTGACAGTGGCCACGAGGTGCGCTACGTGCAGAACATCACCGACATCGACGACCCGCTGCTCGAGCGCGCCGAGCGGGACGGCGTCCCCTGGCAGACTCTCGCGACCCGCGAGATCGCGCTGTTCCGCGAGGACATGACGGCGCTCGGGGTGATCCCGCCCGACGAGTACCTCGGCGCGGTCGAGAGCATCCCCGGCTTCGTGGGGCCGATCGAGCAGCTGATGCGCGAAGGCATGGCGTATGCCGTGCCCGTGCCCGACGGGGATGGTGCCCCGCAGGCGGCCGGCGGTCCGCAGCCGCGCGACATCTACTTCGACGTCACCCGCGACCCGGCCTTCGGCGGCGTCTCGTCCTTGGAGGCGTCGTAGTAGCCGAGCTCCACGGTCATCAGGGCAGCGCCGAGCCCGCGGCCGGTGACCACGGTGTTCTGGGCCGGCTTCTGGGAGAAGACCTCGCCGGGCTTGAGCTTGATGCCGGTGATGCGCTCGAATTGCTGTCGGCAATATTCGCCGATGAGATTGTCATAGCCATTCGGCCAGCCGCTGGGATTGAACTCCGGCGGTCCGCCAAGACTAATCACGTATGTGTTTTTCGCACTGGCTGACGGTGGCTTGCCTCTCGCCAGCCACAGCTTGGGTTTCGTCGCCATCACGCACCTCCCTTTCGCTTTTTAT
>CALMNV010000014.1 GCA_937873285.1 uncultured Intrasporangium sp.
GACCGTCACCTGGCGTCGTGGACCGGCTCCAGGGGCCGTCCTGCTCGGCCTCGCCTGCCTCCTCGTCGCGGTTCGGGTCATCCTGGCACAGGTCGGGAGCGCCCAGCTCGACCTCAGCCTCGTCGGCCCGCTGTCGATCGGCGTGGTGGGCGCGGTGCTGCTCGTCGTGGGCCTGCTGGGGCTGGTGGTGCGCAGTCGCTGACCTCCCGGATGGGTAGGCTCGCCCGGACGCCACGCCGCACCACGAGGAGACCGCCCGTGCCCGCGAAGTCCGGAGTGCATCTCGACTCCCTCGACCGGTCCACCCGCCCGCAGGACGACCTCTTCCGGTTCGTCAACGGCACCTGGCTCGACGCCACGCCGATCCCGCCCGACCGGGCCCGCTTCGGCACCTTCGACATCCTGCGTGAGGAGTCGATGAGCCGGGTGCGGGCCCTCATCGAGGAGGCGGCGGGAAGCGAGGACGCGACACCCGGGTCGCCACGGCGGCAGGTGGGCGACCTCTACGCGAGCTTCCTCGACACCGAGCGCATCGAGGCTCTCGGGCTGCAGCCCCTGCAGCCGCTGCTGGCGCAGGTGGCGACCGTGCAGGACCCGGAGTCGCTGTTCACCGTGCTCGGCCGGCTCCACCGCTCGGGCGTGATCGGCGCGCTGCACCCGTGGGTGGCGCCGGACGAGCGCTCGCCCGAGGACTACGTCGTCCACGTCGAGCAGGCCGGTCTCGGCTTGCCCGACGAGTCGTACTACCGCGAGGAGCAGCACGCCGCCGTCCGCACGGCATACGTCGCCCACGTCGAGCGGATGCTGGCGCTCGCGGGCGTCCCTGACGCGGGGGACAAGGCGACGCGGGTCATGGCGCTGGAGACGAGGCTCGCCGCCGCGCACTGGGACACCGTGCGCAACCGCGATGCCGTCAAGACCTACAACGCCTTTGCGCTCGAGGAGGCGCAGCGGCTGGCGCCTGAGCTGCCCTGGCAGGCCTGGCTGGAGGGGCTGCGGGCGCCGGAGGGCGCCTTCGGCAAGGTCGTCGTCCGGCAGCCGAGCTATGTCACCGCCCTCGGGACCGCCCTGCGCGAGACGGACGTCGAGGACTGGCGGGCATGGCTGACCTGGCACGTCATCACGACGCTCGCCGGCCTGCTTCCCGCGGCCTTCGTCGAGGAGGACTTCGACTTCTTCGGGCGCACCCTGTCCGGCCAGCCAGAGGACAAGGAGCGCTGGAAGCGCGGCGTCGAGGTGGTCGAGCGCGCCATCGGGGAGGCCGTCGGGCAGCTGTATGCCGAGCGCTGGTTCCCTCCGGCGGCCAAGGAGCGGGTGCAGCGGCTCGTCGCGCACCTCGTGGAGGCCTTCCGTCAGTCGTTTGGCTCGCTCGAGTGGATGAGCGACGCGACCCGCGCGCAGGCGCTCGACAAGCTCGCGCGCTTCACACCCAAGATCGGCTATCCCGAGGTGTGGCGGGACTACTCGTCGGTTGTCGTGGACCGCGCCGACCTGGTGGGCAACCACTGCCGCGCCGTCGCCGTCGAGGTGGACCGTGAGCTGGCCAAGGTCGGCAAGCCGATCGACCGGACCGAGTGGTTCATGCTCCCGCAGACGGTCAACGCCTACTACATGCCGTCGATGAACGAGATCGTCTTCCCCGCGGCGATCCTTCAGCCGCCGTTCTTCGACCCCGACGCCGACGACGCCGTCAACTACGGCGGCATCGGCGCGGTCATCGGTCACGAGCTCGGCCACGGTTTCGACGACCAGGGATCGCGTTACGACGGCAGCGGCGCGCTGCGTGACTGGTGGACCGACGAGGACCGGCAGCGTTTCGACGCGCTGGCCCAGCGTCTCGTCGAGCAGTTCAGCCGGCTCACCCCCACGGGCCTCGACGACACGCACAAGGTCAACGGCGCCCTGACGGTGGGTGAGAACATCGGCGACCTCGGCGGGCTGCAGGTCGGCTACGCGGCATACCGCATCGCCACCGAGGGGTGCGAGCCCCCCGAGCTCGACGGCTTCACCGGTGCGCAGCGCTTCTTCCTGGGGTGGGCCCAGGTGTGGAAGGGCAAGTCGCGGCCCGAAGAGGCGGTCCGGCTGCTCACCGTGGACCCGCACTCCCCGCAGGAGCTGCGGGGCAACGCGGTGCGCAACCTCACGGAGTTCCACGACGCCTTCGCCGTCCAGTGCGGTGACGGGATGTGGCTGGCGGAGCAGGATCGGGTGCGGATCTTCTGACCGGGGGCAGTGAGGCCGCAGCGTGCGGCGCTCAGCTGTCCTGGCGAAGCGGGCCGACCGGGCACGTCATGCCGTTGGGACCGTGGTTGCAGTAGCCGGTCGGGTTCTTGTGCAGGTAGCCCTGGTGGTAGTCCTCGGCGAGGTAGAACGGCCCGGCCTCCTGCGCCGAGCGGATCTCCGTGGTGATGGTGCCGAAGCCGCTGCCCGCCAGGACCGCCTGGAAGGCGTCTCGGGTGGCGAGCGCCGCGCGCTCCTGCCCGGCGGTCGTCCAGTAGATCGCGGAGCGGTATGCCGTGCCGACGTCGTTGCCCTGTCGCGGCCCCTGAGTCGGGTCGTGGTTCTCCCAGAAGACCTTGAGAAGCAGCTCGGGCGAGGTTCTCGCCGGGTCGTAGACCACCCGGACGGTCTCTGCGTGGCCGGTCAGGCCGGTGCAGGTCTCCTCGTAGGTGGGATTGGGTGTGAAGCCGCCCATGTAACCCGCGGCGGTGACGACGACGCCGGGCAGCCTCCAGAAGATGCGCTCCACCCCCCAGAAGCAGCCCATCCCCACGTGGAGCACCTCCGAGCCCTCCGGCCAGGGGCCGTCGAGCGGAGTGCCGAGCACGACGTGGGCGGGGCTCACGGCATACGGCCGCGTGTCCCGCCCGCGGAGGGCCTCGTGGCGGGCGGGCAGGGTGGTCTTCTTGCCGAGTCGGAGCACTTCCCCAGCGTAGGTTGGCCCCATGACAGAAGCCACCTCGCCCTTCCCCGAGCACGCGGCCGAGCCGGACACGCTCGGCGCCTCCACGCCCACGGACGACCCCGGCCTGCAGAAGGACCCCGCCGACTGGGTCAGCGGCGATGACCCGATGACCGAGTCGCAGCGCAGCTACCTCGACACCCTGGCCCGTCAGGCCGGGGAGGAGCTGCCCGCGACCCTGACGAAGGCGGAGGCATCCCAGCACATCGACCGGCTTCGGGGCGCGACCGGGCGGGGCGACGGCTCGGACGGCTGACTGCGCCCGGACGGCTGACTGCGCCGGACGGGCCAGCGGTACTAGCACCAAAGCCCGATGGTGGCTGCCCTCGTGGCGACCGCAGAGTTGAGGCATCAGCCCAACCCGATCGCCTGGCTCCCGCCGGCGTCTCCTCACCCGGAGGTCACCATGAAGGTCCGCACCACCCTCGCCGCCGCCGCCCTGACCGCCATGGCGGCCGGCAGTCTCGCGCTCGCGCCCGCCGCGTCCGCCAAGGGACTCGTGACCCAGGCGTCCGGCTCGTGCCCGTCCGCCACGTGGAAGCTCAAGGCCAAGCAGGACAACGCCCGCATCGAGGTCAGCTTCGAGGTGGACAGCAACGTCGCCGGGCAGACGTGGCGCGTCTCCCTCCGCGACAACCGCGTGCTCGTCTACTCGGGCGTGCACCGCACGACGGCACCGAGCGGGTCCTTCGAGGTCTCCCGCCTCATCGCCAACCGGGCCGGCTCCGACGTCATCGGCGCCGTGGCCACCAACACGCGCACCGGGGCAACCTGTCGCGGCACGCTCACCTTCCGCGGCTGACGCCGCAACCTCACCTGTCACACTCGACAACAGGGAAGGACCGGAGAGGATGCGACGCTTGAGCATCGTGGTCGCTGCCGCAGGCGCAGCGATACCGGCCGCCCTCGGACTGCTGGGAAACGACTCCCTCTCCCAGAGCGTGCCCACCCGCGTGCCAGCCACCGCGCAGGTCGTCCGAGACGTGCGGGCGGGCACCGCTCCCGCGGCGGCCCCCGTCAAGCCGACGGAGGACCGGGGTGGTGCGCGTCCGCGCACGACGGCCGAGGCGGGAGATGACCGGGGCGGTGCGCGTCCGCACACGACGGCCGAGGCGGGAGATGACCGGGGCGGTGCGCGTCCGCACACGACGGCCGAGCCCGGGGACGACCGGCGTGGACCGTCGTCCAGCAGCGGGTCCGGCCGCTCCGACCACCGGGCCACG
>CALMNV010000015.1 GCA_937873285.1 uncultured Intrasporangium sp.
CACAAAGACAATCGTCGCCCCCTCGACCTCCTTGGCAACTTGCAGGGCGGTCCAGCAGGCGCCGGCCGCGGAGACACCCCCGAAGATGCCCTCCACGCGGGCCAGCCGGCGGGCCGTCTCCTCGGCGTCGGCCTGGGTGACCTCTACGGTCCGGTCCACCGCCGACGGGTCGAAGATTCTCGGCACGTACTCCGGTGGCCAGGCGCGGATGCCAGGGATCTTGGAGCCCTCGGCGGGCTGTGCCCCGATGATCTGGATGCCGGGGTTGCGCGCCTTCAGGAACCGCGAGACCCCGGTGATCGTGCCGGTGGTGCCCATCGCGGACACGAAGTGCGTGATCCGTCCGTCGGTCTGGCGCCACAGCTCCGGGCCCGTCCCGTCCTCGTGGGCGCGGGGGTTGTCCGGGTTGCCGAACTGGTCCAGGACCCGGCCGCGGCCCTCCCGCTCCATCCGCGTCACGACGTCGCGGGCCTCCTCCATGCCGCCACCTGCCGGGGTGAGAACCAGGTCGGCGCCATACGCCTTCATCGTCTGGATCCGCTCGGTGGAGGCGTCCTCGGGCATCACGATGACCAGTGGGTAGCCGCTGATCGCCGCCGCCATCGCCAAGCCGATCCCGGTGTTGCCCGACGTGGCTTCCAGCAGGGTGTCGCCGGGGGATATCTCCCCTCGCGCCTCCGCGCCCCGGATCATGCTGATCGCCGGCCGGTCCTTGACCGAGCCGGCCGGGTTGTTCCCCTCGAGCTTGGCGAGCAGCACGTTGCCGCGGCGTTCGTTCTCCGGCCCCGGCAGGCGCTGCAGACGCACCAGAGGGGTGTCACCGATGACGTCCTCCATCGTGGGGTACGCCGGAGGGTTGCTCACCCGCCCGAGTCTACGGCGGGCGGTCGCCGAACGATCGCAGCCTACTGCTCGCCCCTGCAAGCACCACCGAGTGCGAAGAGGTCCGCCGACGCACAGGGCGCGCGCAGGACGCAAGTACGCGAGGCCGTTCTCACCCCCGGCTCGACGTGATCCTGCGCCTAACCGCCGCGAGCCGGCCTGCTGGCATAGGCACGCGCTTGGCGGCAGAACGCCACGAGACGATCGATGAGACGGTGAACAAGGCCATCCGCGCGCTCCGCCAGGACGCCATGGCGCGGGACCTCGCTGCAGAGCCCACCGACGATGAGACGGCGTGGCTCGATGCTGACGCCGGGTGACCTCGTCGAGCTCGAACTCGGTGTGCCCGCCGGCAGCGAGGCGAGGCTCCATCGCCCGGCCATCGTCGTGACAGCCGCCCGGATTCTTCGGGGCGGACCCAACGTCGTCCAGGTGGTGCCCTTGACCCGGACGATCCGCACGAGCAGCACCGAGGTCTTGATCGACCCCGACGAGGACAACCGGCTTGTGGCGCGTTCCTCGGCGCAGTGCCAGCATGTGCGATCCGTGGCCACGACTCGGATTCAGGAGCGCACCGGCAACGTGGGCCCCGTCGTCCTCAACGAAATCCGCGAGACACTGGCGCTGCTGTTAGACCTATAGGGTCGCGCCAGCATCAGGGGACCACCCGAGTGCAACGGCGAGCCCCGGCAGACGGCTGGCGCGCCCAGCTGACGAAGTCTTCTCCTCACCCAGGTAGTCTCCGGTGACCAAGCTGGCCACCTGGCACCGCTCAAGACACGTGGAGGCAGGCGATGAGGCTTCTCCTGACTTCTGGCGGCGTGACGAACCGGAGCATCCGCGATGCGTTGGCCGAGCTGTTGGGCAAGCCCATCGCCGACTCGAGCGCTCTATGCATTCCGACCGCGATGTACGGCCACCCGTGGGTCGGCCCTGGCGCCAAGGCCTGGCAGTTCATCAGTGGAAGCTCCGAGAGCCCCATGGTCGACCTGGGCTGGAAGTCCGTCGGCGTGCTGGAGCTCACCGCGCTGCCGAGCATCGAGGAGGAGCGATGGGTGCCGTTGGTCCGGGAGGCGGACGTCCTGCTGGTGGCGGGCGGCGATGTTCTCTACCTGTGCCACTGGATGCGGCAGTCGGGGCTGGCGGACCTGCTTCCGTCGCTGAGCGAGACGGTCTGGGTGGGACTGAGCGCCGGGAGCATGGTGATGACCCCCGAGGTCGGACGGGACTTCATCCAGTGGAGACCGCCGACAGGAGACGAGAGCACATTGGGCATCGTCGACTTCTCGATCTGTCCGCACCTGGCTCCTGACGGCATGCCGGGCAACTCCCTGGCCGAGGCGGAGCACTGGGCTGCCGGCATCACCGGTCCGGCGTACGTGATGGACGACCAGACGGCGATCAAGGTCGTCGACGGCACGGTCGAGGTCGTGTCGGAAGGGCACTGGAAGCACTTTCCCTCGAAGCTGTCGCCACCGCCGCGAGACAGGGAGTCTCCCTCTCTCTAACCGGGTCCGTCCGTGCAGACCTGCCCTCCCGGAGTCGCACCAGGCCATATGCCGCACCGGCATGCCCCCGCGGCTCCGGAACACGACGGGGCTAACGCTGCCCGTGCCCGTCGCTCACCACCTGCCCGTCACGAGGAGGCGCGAGGATCCGGCAGGACGTCGCGCCACGAGTGCTGCGGCACATAGCCGAGAAGGCCGCGGGCCTTGTCGATCGAGTAGAAGGTCTCGTCGCGCCCCATCGGGCGCCGCAGCTCCACCCCGTCGTAGAAGCGCTCTCGCACCTCGTCGGTCGTCGCGGCGACGGACATGTCGGCGTTGGCGACGTTGAAGACCTCGTAGCCGAGCCCGTCGACCTCGAGACAGCGCTGCACCATCTGGCCGAGGTCCCGGGTGTCGATGTAGGCGAAGAGGTTGCGCCGCCGCAGCGCCGGGTCGTCGAGAAAGGGTGGGAACATCTCGGCATACTCGTGCGGCTCGATGACGTTGTTGATCCGCAGACCGTAGATGTCGGCGCCGGAGCGGATCTGGAAGGACCGGGCCGTCACCTCGTTGGCCACCTTGGCCATCGCGTAGGAGTCCTCCGGGACCGTCGGGTGCTCCTCATCGACCGGCACGTACAGCGGCCGCCGCTCACCCTGGGCGAAGCAGACGCCGTAGGTCGTCTCCGACGACGCGAACACGATCTTGCGGACACCCAGTCGTGTGGCGGCCTCGAGCACGTTGTAGGTGCTGAGCACGTTGATCGCGTACGTCTTGGCCTCCGACGTGAGCAGGATCGCCGGCACCGCTGCGAAGTGCACGACGGCGTCGTACGACGGCTTCGCCGCCAGCTCCAGCTCGTCGAACCGCGCCAGGCCCGCCAACGCCGAGTACGTCTCACCCGCGTCCGTGAGGTCGACCCTGAGGTCGGCGACGGCCGGGTGACGCAACGGAACGAGGTCGGCGTTGGTGACCTGATGACCCTGCTCGGCGAGGTGCGTCGCGACGTGCCTGCCGGCCTTGCCGCTGCCGCCCGTGAAGAAGATGCGCATGCCTCGATCCAACCATCGAAGCCGTCCGAGCCCGCATCGCGCGGCGACCCGTGCCCCGGCCGACATCCGGGAGACCGATGCGCGTATGCCGCACACGGCGGCGTCGTCGTCCCTCGCCCAGATGTCGGGCCGGCCCGAAAGGGTCCGGGAGTAAAGGAGTCGGCTGACCTGTTGACCAGACGTGTTCGCTCCCGCGCCACCGGGGATCAGCGGCGCCGCCGCATGACACGGTGACGGGCCGGGCCAGGTGAGAGGACCACGCCGTGCACGCTTCGAGCCCGATGGATGACGCCACGCACACCGCCCTGCACCGCAGCCAGGTCATCGACCTGACGACGACGGGTCGCCGGACCGGCCAGCCGCGGCGGATCGAGATCTTCCTGCACGACAAGGACGGCCTGCTGTTCATCACCGGGATGCCCCGGGCCGACCGCACCCGCGACTGGATCCACAACATCGGCGCTGACCCCCGCGTCGTCGTGCACCTGAAGCGGTCCCTCGTCGCGGACCTCCCGGCGACGGCGCGCGTCATCACCGAGCCGCAGGAGCGCCAGCCGCTGATCGAGGCGGCGGCCACGCGCTGGGGTCGCACCGACGTCGCGACCATGCTCGAGCACAGCCCGCTCATCGTGCTCACCGTCGACGGGGACACGCACGGTCACCCGACCCCCCTCTAGCGCCCAGCCGGCCAGCTCCCTCCGGGCCACCCGGCCGGGCCCACCCGGCGCGCAGTCGAGTGGTCCACTCGTCCCGGTGTGCGCGCGCCGACGCCGACGGAACGTAGGCTCGGTCTGCCACTGGCTCCCGACCCCCATGCCGAGGAGGCTCCGTGTCTCAGACACCATCCCGGATCCGGACCATTTTGCCCGGCTCGAGCCGCGCTGCCCTGGGGGCCACCGTCGCCGGCGGGGTGCTGACCGGTCTCGCGTCGGCTCCCGAGCGGATGAGCCGGCTCTTCCGGAGCCGCTTCCCCATGGTGGCCGTGACCGGGATGACCGGCGTCGGCAAGAGCCAGCTCGTCGACCGGCTGACCCGGCGCACCTCCGACGACGGCGTGGCCGAGGTGGGCTCGGCGGTCATGGAGCGCCGGACCCGACGCTCGCCCCGGCTGCAGGGCTTCCGCTTCCTCGTGGTGCCGGGCGACAACGCGGCGACGCGGCTCGGCGCCCTCGACGAGGTCTTCCATGACGAGCCGGTCGACGGGGTGATCCACGTCGTCGCCAACGGCTACGCCACACCCCGGCGCGCCGCAGGCACCACCGGCGCGGCGAGCGCCACCCGGGAGGAGCAGCTCGCCGCCGAGCTCGAGGACTGGACCATCACGTCACACCGCATCGCCTCGATGGCCGTCCGCCGCGACAAGCCGATCTGGCTGGTCGTCGCCGTGACGAAGACCGACCTCTACCCCGACGACGTGGACGCGGTCGTCGACTACTACTCGCCGGGCAGCGGCTCGCCGTTCGCCGCCAGGGTCGATGCGCTGCGAGCCTTGGCGGGCGGCGCGAAGCTCTCGATCGACGTGCTCCCGGTGTCCAGCCAGAGCGGTGACCGCAGGTCGGCGAGCTCGGCCAAGGGGGCCAGCGCCATGGTCGATGCCCTCGCGGCCCGGCTGGCCCAGCTGAGCGGTCACGTCTGAGCCAGGGACGAGAGAATGCGGACACGCTCGGGTGACTTCGACCTGACGATGGACGAGCTGAGGGCCATCTGCGGGTATGCCGCGGCCTGCGCGGAGCCTGCCCTCGTGATCTACCGGAAGGCTCACCCCGACGACCCTCGCCCAGCGGCGGCGCTGCAGGCTGCCCGGGTCTTCGCCGAGGGAGCGCCCCGTTCGCGCCAACAGCGGACGGCTGCGGCCGACGCCCACCGCGCAGCGAGGGAGGCTGCCGACGAAGCTGCCCGGCACGCAGCAGACGCCGCCGGAGACGCGGCCTCGGCGGCATACCTGCACCCGTTGGCCAAGGTGACGCAGCTGCGACACATCCTGGGGCCGGCCGCCCATGCCGCCCGGGCGGCCGAGCTCGCGAGGGGCGACGACCCGGTCGTCGCGGAGTACGTGGTCACTGCTGCCGCCAAGCGGGCCACGCCGGTCGTCCTCGACGTGCTGACCTGTTACCCGCGGGCGCCGCAGGGGCGCAGCCGGGTCGCGGCCCTCATGCAACGGCTCGACAGCCTGCTGCGGGACCCGCTGCCGCCCCCGCGGGTCGTCGAGGACCCAGGGCCGTTCTTCCACGGGACCAGGGCCGACCTGCGCCCGGGTGACCTGCTCACCCCAGGGTGGCGCTCGAACTACGGCTCGGGGCGTCAGGCCAAGCACATCTACCTGACGGCAACGCGCGAGGGCGCGCCACTGGCGGCCGAGCTCGCTCAGGGCGAGGGGCCGGGACGGGTCTACCGGGTCGAGCCCCTGGGCACCATCGAGGACGACCCGAACGTCACGGACAAGCGCTTCCCCGGCAACCCGACCCGCTCCTACCGAACCACCGAGCCGCTACGGGTCGTCGAGGAGGTCACCGGCTGGTCGCGTCCTGCCCCGGAGATGGTTCGGCAGATGCGCGAACGCATGGTCGAGCTGGCGGAGCTCGGGATCGAGGCGATGGACGACTGATGGCGGCGCATGACCGCCGGTCAGAGGCGGATGACGGTCATGCCCGTGCCTGAGGGGTGGTCCATGGCGGCGAGGGCCGCGCCGGCGTCGTCGAGTCCGATGACCCGTCCGACCAGGTCGCCCGGCCGCAGAGTGCCGTCCTCGATCAGGCGAAGCAGCGCGGGGTAGTCGCGGGCTGGCATGCCGTGCGTGCCGTAGAGCTCCAGCTCCTGGGAGACCACGAGGTCCATCGGCAGCGGCGGTGTCGACGAGGCGCCGAGCAGCAGCCCGGCCTGCACGTGCCGGCCGCGTCGACGCAGGCTGCGCACCGAGGCGACCGCCACCTCGGGGGAGCCGAAGGCGTCGACCGACACGTGCGCGCCGCCGCCGGTCAGGTCCCGGACCGCCGCGGCCACGTCGCGGTTGCTGCCCGCGGCGACGACCGCGTCGGCTCCGAGCGACAGGGCTCGTTCGCGCGCGCCCGCGGTCACGTCCACGGCCACCACTCGCCCCCCGAGCGCCGCGCCGATCATCACGGCGGAGAGCCCGACCCCGCCGCATCCGTGGACGGCCAGCCAGTCGCCCGGGCCGACCCGGCCGTGGGTCACGACCGCCCGGTATGCCGTCGCGAAGCGGCACCCGAGGGACGCCGCAGTGACGAGGTCCACCGACTCGGGCAGCCGCACCAGGTTGGTGTCGGCGGCGTGGATGGCCACTCGTTCGGCGAACGACCCGGGGCCGGTGAAGCCGGGCTGGGTCTGGGCGGGGCAGACCTGCGCCTCGCCGGCCTCGCACCAGGGGCACCGGCCGCAGCCGCACACGAAGGGCACCGTCACGCGGTCCCCGCGGCTCCAGTGGCGGACGCGGCGTCCGACCGCGGCCACGGTCCCGGCCAGCTCGTGCCCGGGCACGTGCGGCAGCGGCACGGGGTCATGGCCCTTCCAAGCGTGCCAGTCCGACCGGCAGACCCCGGTCGCGCCCACCGCGATGACGACCCCGTCGTCGGGACACTCCGGCTCAGGGACGTCGGCGACCACCGGCAGGGCCCCGAACGCCTCGTACATGACGGCCTTCATCCACACATCCTCTCGTGCGGCCGACCGCCGCCCGAGCGGCCCGGCGGACGGCTCCGTCGCCTTCATGGTGGCGTGATGGCGACCTCGCTCCGCATCGCTCACCCGCCCGGCTCGCGACGGAGGCGCCCGGCCCCGGCGAAGCTCGAGCTCGCACAGGCCCGCAAGCCCACGGCTCGGAAGGTCAAGCGAG
>CALMNV010000016.1 GCA_937873285.1 uncultured Intrasporangium sp.
CGCGGTCTACTTCGCGGCCGCCGGGCCGGACCGGACGACCGTGACCCTGCACCTGGAGTACGAGCCGGAGGGCATCGTCGAGAAGGCCGGTGACGCCCTCAACATCGTCGCGAAGCAGGCGGAGAGCGACCTGGAGCGGTTCAAGACGTTCATCGAGGAGCGCGGCAGCGAGACCGGCGCGTGGCGCGGCGGCATCAACGAGGACGTGTCGGTCGGCACGCCCGGCGTCGAGGACGCGGCCCTCTCCCGAGGCGACGACGGCAAGGCGGGGGTCTCGGGCAAGGTCCTGGCGGCCGGAGCGGGCCTCGCGGCGGCGGCGGTCGCCGGTGCGGCGGCGATGACCAGCAAGGGCTCGGACGAGTCGGGCGAGGTCTCTGAAGGCGCGGTGCCGGCGGCGGGGGAGCAGGACGTCGTCGACCTGCTCGTCGCCGACCACCGCCAGGGGGCGGCGCTCGTGACCGAGATCCGCACGTCGGCCGACCCCGAGGCGCGCCGTGACCTGGCCGACACGGTCATCACCGAGCTCGTGCGCCACTCCGTCGCGGAGGAGATGTACGTCTACCCCGCGATGCGCAAGCACCTCGCGGACGGCGACGCCTCGGTGGAGCACGACATCGAGGAGCACAAGCAGCTCGAGGCGACGATGAAGCAGCTCGAGGGTGTGCCCGCCACCGACCCGACCTTCGACGAGCTCATCGCCCGGCTGGAGGGCATCCTCACCGACCACATCGCGGACGAGGAGACGGACCAGTTTCCCAAGCTGCGGGCCAGCGTGCCGCGCGCCGAGCTGGTCGAGCTCGCCGGCAAGGTGGAGGCGGCCAAGAAGCTCGCGCCGACCCGGCCGCACCCGGCGGCGCCGAACAGCCAGGTGTTCCACAAGCTCGTCGGCCCCGGGGTCGGACTCGTCGACCGGTTGCGCGACAAGCTGTCGGGTCGCTCGGCCGGCTGACGCGCCGGCCTGACCAGCCGCCAGTCCCCCTGTCGAGTGGTCACTTACCTCCCGTCGTCGTCGAGTGGTCAGTTGCGTACCCCCCGTGATCGTCGAGTGGTCAGTTGCGTGCGCGGTGATGGGTGCCGTCTGGTGCGGAAGTGGCCACTCGACGGAAGGGGGGAGGAAAGGGCGGGCGGTGTGCGCGGTGGGAGGCGGCCCCAGGTCAGCGGGCGCGGCGGCGCAGCCGGTCGACGTCGCGCAGTAGGACGGACCGCGCGCCCAGCCGCAACCAGCCGCGGCCGGCGAAGTCGGCGAGCGCCTTGTTGACCGTCTCGCGGGAGGCGCCGACGAGCTGGGCCAGCTCCTCCTGCGTGAGGTCGTGGGAGACCATGACCCCTCCCTCGGCGGGGCGGCCGAAGCGCTCGGAGAGCTCGAGGAGCGCCTTGGCCACGCGGCCCGGCACGTCGGTGAAGACGAGGTCGGCGAGGTGCGCGTTGGTGCGCCGCAGCCGCTGGGCCAGGGCCGCGAGCAGGGACTTGGACACCTCCGGCCTCCCGGTGAGGATCGAGGTGAGGGAGTCGTTGCCCACCCCGAGCAGCTGGGCCTCGGCGACCGCGGTGGCGGTCATCGTCCGGGGGCCGGGGTCGAAGAGACTCAGCTCGCCGAACATCTCACCCGGTCCGAGGATGGCCACGAGGTTCTCCCGGCCGTCGGGGCTGGTGCGGCCGAGCTTGATCTTGCCCTCCGCGATGACATAGAGCGTGTCGCCACGGTCGCCCTCACGGAAGAGCACGTCGCCGCGCTCCAGCCGCGACGGGCTCATCTGGGCCGCGAGGGCGTTGGCGGACTCGTCGTCCAGTCCCTTGAAGAGGGGGGCGCGTCTCACCACGTCGAGATCCACGGGCTCAGTCTGCCACTCGGGCCTCCTCTGGGCCCGGCCCGCGCTTGTGGCAGCCGCGGCGCCGGCCCAGCCCGGCGGCCTACCGGGGCGCCCAGCCCGGCGGCATACAGTGTGCTCTGTGTCCGCCAGCATCACCGCGTCCGCCCGCGAGGAGAGTCCCGTCGCCAGGGTGCGGCGCGCGCGCAAGATGTACCGGGTGCTGCACGAGCGCTACCCGCATGCGCACTGCGAGCTCGACTTCACCACGCCGCTCGAGCTGCTCGTCGCGACGATCCTGTCCGCCCAGACGACGGACGTCGGAGTCAACAAGGTCACCCCGACGCTGTTTCGGCGGTATCGCAGCGCCGCTGACTACGCGGCGGCCGACCGGTCCGAGCTGGAGGCGATCGTCTCGCCGACCGGCTTCTTCCGTGCCAAGTCGGACACGCTGATCAAGCTCGGGTCGGCGCTGACCGAGCGCTTCGACGGCCAGGTCCCCTCCAGGCTTGACGACCTCGTCACCCTTCCCGGGGTGGGCCGCAAGACCGCGAACGTCGTGCTCGGTAACGCCTTCGGCGTGCCCGGCATCACCGTCGACACCCACTTCGGGCGCCTTGCGCGCCGGTTCGGGTGGACCGAGGAGGAGGACCCGGTCAAGGTCGAGCACGCCGTCGGCACGCTTGTGCCCCGCCGCGACTGGACGATGCTCAGCCACGTCGTCATCTTCCACGGTCGGCGCACCTGCCACTCCCGCAAGCCCGCGTGCGGCGCCTGCCCCGTCGCGCGGTGGTGCCCCTCCTACGGCCTCGGGGAGACCGACCCCCAGCGGGCGGCGAAGCTGCTCAAGTTCGAGCTGGCGCCCGAGTGAGCCGCACCGCGACCTCCGCGACGTATGCCGGGCCGTCGGGTGCCATCGCGCCGGGGGCCTCTCGGCCGCGCCCGACCTGGCTGGATGTCGTGGCCGACCGGTTGCCCGGCACCGACCCGCGGTGGTTCTCCCGGTTCCTTCCGCCCGACGGGGGAGGGCGGGAGTCGGCCGTGCTCATCCTCTTCGGCCCACCGCCTGCCGCCGGCCGGCTCGACGGGGGTGAGCGGCTCGACGGGGGCGAGCACGTGCTGCTCATCGAACGAGCCCACACGCTGCGCTCACACCCTGCGCAGGTCGCCTTTCCCGGCGGCTCCCGCGACCCGGACGACGCCGACCTGGTCGAGACCGCGCTGCGCGAGGCCCAGGAGGAGACCGGTCTGGATCCGGCCGGCGTCGAGGTCGTCGCGGTGCTGCCGTCGCTGTTCCTGCCGCCGAGCCAGTTCGTCGTGGCGCCGGTGCTCGGGTGGTGGGCCGCGCCCTCGCCGGTGGGGGTAGGCGACCCGGCCGAGGTGCACGACGTGCTCTGCGTGCCCGTCGCCCACCTCGTCGACCCGCCGACGCGGCACTCGGTCACGCATCCGAGCGGCTTCGTCGGCCCTGCCTTCGAGATCGACGACCTGCTGCTGTGGGGCTTCACCGCCGGCCTGCTCGAGAAGGTGCTGGAGCTCGGTGACCAGGCGAAGGAGTGGGACGTCGCGCGCCAGAAGCCGCTTCCAGCGCGCTACCTGTGGGAGGGGCGCCGGTGACGGGCGGAGAGGTGGTCGACGTCCTCCTGGTCGTCGTCCTCGCGCTCTATGCGATCTCCGGCTACCGGCAGGGCCTGGTCGCCAGCGTGTGCTCGCTGCTCGGCTTCGTCGCCGGCGCGGTGTTCGGCATCTGGCAGCTGCCCGGGGTGGTGTCGAGCTGGGAGACCGTCGCCAGAGATCCGGCCCTGCGGGTGCTGGTCCTCGTGATCGGGGTGGTCCTGCTGGGGTGGCTGGGCCAGTTCCTGGGCAGCCTTGTCGGCGGCGCGGTGCGGCGGCGGGTGGGCTGGCGGCCGCTGCGTCAGGTCGACTCCGTCCTGGGGGCGGTGCTCGTCACGCTCGCCGCGGCGGTCATCATCGGGTTCCTCGGCAGCTCCCTGCGGGTGGTCGGCAACCCCGCCCTGACCAAGGCAACCTCAGAGTCCCGCGTCCTCGCGGCGGCCAACCGCCTTGTCCCGCAGGAGAGCTCGCGACTCTTCGCCGGCTTCCGCTCCTTCCTCTACAGCCAGGGCTTCCCCCAGGTCTTCAGCGGTCTCGCGCCGGAGCCGATCCCGCCGGTGGCGCCACCCGACGGCTCCGTCGCGGACTCACCAGCCCTGCGCGGCGTCGAGAAGTCCGTCGTCAAGGTGACGACCCAGGCACGGTCCTGCAACCGTGACCAGGAGGGCTCGGGCTGGGTGCTGCGGCCGGGCCAGATCGTCACCAACGCCCACGTCGTGGCCGGGGCTGACCGGGTGATCGTCGAGGGCAACGGCCAACAGCTGCCCGGCCGGGTGACGGTCTTCGACTCCCGGCGCGACCTCGCCGTCATCCTGGTGCCCGGGCTCGGCGCCCCGGCCCTGCCCCTCGGCTCCCCGCTGCCGCCCGGTGCGTCGGCCGCGGTCCCCGGCTATCCCCTCGACGGGCCCTACTCCGTGGTGCCGGCCCGGGTGCGCTCGACGGTCGCGGCCCGCGGTCTCGACATCTACGGCAGAGGCCGGGTGGTGCGTGAGATCTACTCGCTCAACACCACCGTGCAGCCGGGCAACTCCGGAGGCCCGCTCGTCGACAGCGCCGGGCGGCTCGTCGGCGTGGTCTTCGCGAAGTCCCTCGAGGACCCGCAGACCGGCTACGCCCTCACCCTCGCCGAGGCCCGGCCGGTGCTCGACGAGGCCCGCACGGCGACCAAACGGGTGGCCACCGGAGCCTGCCTGCCCGGCTGAGTGGACCCGTCGGGCCGGAGGCAGACCCGCTGCTCAGCCGGCGGCCTTGACGGCGAGCACGGGGCACGGCGCCTCGAGGAGCAGCCGCTGCGCCGTGGACCCGAGGAGCAGCTTGCCGACCGGCGTGCGGTGCCGCAGCCCGATGACGAGCATGCGGGCCTGCTCGGAGGCGAGCAGAGCCAGGATCTGCTCCGCGGCGTCCGAGCCGTGCTCGATGCGGCGCAGCTCGTGCTCGACGCCCGACCCGGTCAGCCGGGCGCGCAGCCGGCCGAGGTCCTCCTCTCCGGCGCGGGAGGCGTCGACGAGCTTGTCGTCCCTGGACATGTTCACGGCGAGGAGTCGCTGTCCGTGCGCCGTGGCCTCCGCGATGGCGGCCGCCAGGGCGGCCTCCCCCTGAGGGGTCGGGACGTAGCCGAGGACGATCGTCATGCCAGCACCTTCCGGTCGGGCCGGGACGTCGGGTCATCGTCGCTGCCGGCCGCCCGCCGACGCAGCAGCCTGCCGAGAAGCGGCCAGAGCAGCACGAGGCCGATCACGGCGTAGCAGACCCAGGCGACGGGCCCGCCGAGCAGTCCGCTCAGCTCGCCGCCGCTCAGCTGCAGCGAGCGACGCCCCTGCAGCTCGGCGAGCGGGCCGAGGATGACCCCGATGATGAGCGGCAGCACCGGCAGCCCGAAGCGCCGCAGCGCGAACCCGACCAGACCCAGCCCGAGCAGGAGGAACAGGTCGAACGGCTGGGCGTTGACGGCATACGCCCCCATGGACGCGAAGAAGAGGATGCCGGCGTAGAGGTAGGGCCGGGGGATCTGGAGGAGCTTGGCCCACGCCGGGGCGAGCGGCAGGTTGAGCAGCAGGAGCATCGCGTTGCCGACGAAGAGGCTGGCGACAAGCGTCCACACGAGCGCCGGCTGCTTGACCATGAGCAGCGGACCGGGCTCCATCCCCCAGCCCTGCAGAGCCGCGAGCATGATCGCCGCGGTGGCGTTGGTGGGCAGGCCGAGGGCGAGCATCGGCACGAGCGTGCCGGCGGCGGAGGCGTTGTTGGCCGCCTCGGGGCCGGCGACGCCCTCGATCGCTCCCTTGCCGAACT
>CALMNV010000017.1 GCA_937873285.1 uncultured Intrasporangium sp.
TGCATCGGCGCGCCGAGGGTCTTGAGCTCGTCGAGCGTCTTCGGGGCCTGGTAGCCGTACTTGGCGAAGACGCTCTTGCGGTAGAACATCGCCCACGGGTAGTAGGTGCTCGGCACGAAGTACTGCTTGCCGTCGGCTGCGGTCGACGCCTTCTTCAGGGCCTCGCTCATCCCGGTGACGCTCGACCAGACGTCGGAGACGTCGCCGGCCAGGCCCTTCTCCGCGAAGAACTGCATGCGGTAGCCCGCGAACCACGTGAAGACGTCGTCCGGCGAGCCCTGCAGGTAGTTGTTGATGTTCTCCTGGAACGTGTTGTGGTCGACCGTGTTGACCTTGACCGTCAGACCGGAGTTCGCCTTGGAGAAGGCGTCGACGATGGCCTGCAGCGCGGCCTTGGGCACCGCGTCGGAGGCATTCGAGCCGAGCGTCACGGTGCCGGTGACCGGGCCGGTCGGCACGCCGGAGGTGCTGGTGCCGCCACTGCCGCACGCGGCCAGCGAGCCGGTCCCGAGCAGGGCGCCGACGCCGAGCGCGCCACGCAGCAGGATCCGCCGGTCAACGCCGCGGACGGACGGGGGGACGAGCCGGGCGAGGTACTCGGCCTCGGTGGTGGGGCGGTTCATGACGGGTCTCCTTCGACGCATCAGCGGGGCTGCTCCCGGGGCGGACACACAACTACCACCACAACCGGTCAGCAATGCACAGACAATCGTGGCTCCCTGCGGGCCCTGTCAAGGCTTGTGCCCGACCTGTGACCTGTGTCTTGCCTCAACGCCATGTTGGAAAATGTTGACACAGGCGGCCACAGCCGCCACCCTGTGTCGCATGCGCCCGTGGCCTACGAAGACGCTCGCCCTCGGCGGCGACTACAACCCGGAGCAGTGGCCCCGGTCCGTCTGGGACGAGGACGTCGAGCTCATGCGACGCGCCGGGATCGCCTTCGCCACCGTGGGCGTCTTCTCGTGGTCCTGGCTGGAGCCGGCCGAGGGCGACTACGAGTTCGAGTGGCTCGACACCGTGCTGGACCTGCTGCATGCCAGCGGCATCGCGGTCGACCTCGCCACCGCGACGGCCACCCCGCCGCCCTGGCTGTCGAGCGCATACCCCGAGATCCTGCCGGTGGACCACGACGGCCACACCCTCTGGCCCGGGAGCCGGCAGACCTGGTGCCCGACCTCCGAGCGCTACCGCGAGCGTGCGCTCGCCCTCACCGCCCAGCTGGCGCAGCGCTACCACGAGCACCCGGCCCTCGCCCTGTGGCACGTGTCCAACGAGTACGCCTGCCACAACGTGCCCTGCTACTGCGACCGGTGCGGCCGCCACTTCCGCACCTGGCTCCAGCGCCGCTACGGCGCCCTCGACGCGCTCAACGACGCGTGGGGCACGGCGTTCTGGAGCCAGCGCTACACCGCTTGGGACCAGGTCCTGGCGCCGCGGCGCTCGACGACCCTCGCGAACCCCACGCACGTCCTCGACTACCGGCGCTTCTCCTCCGACGCGCTGCTCGACTTCTACCTCGCCGAGCGTGCGGTGCTCTCGGAGCACTCCCCCGACGTGCCCGTCACGACCAACTTCATGACGCTCTCGCACTTCCGTCACCTCGACTACCACGCGTGGGCGCCGGTGCAGGACGTCGTCAGCACCGACCACTACATCGTCGGCACCCTGGCCCATCCCCGCGCCGAGCTCGCCTACAGCGGTGACCTCACCCGGGGTCTCGCCGGCGGCGGGCCCTGGATGCTCATGGAGCACTCGACGAGTGCGGTCAACTGGCAGCCGACCAACCACGCGAAGTGGCCGGGGCAGACCATCCGCGACGCGCTCTCCCACGTCGCCCGCGGCGCCGACACGATCGGCTGGTTCCAGTGGCGCCAGTCCCGGGCGGGCTCCGAGAAGTTCCACAGCGCGGTCGTGCCGCACGCTGGGCCTGACAGTGCCCGGTTCCGCGAGGTCGAGCAGCTCGGTCGCATCGCGGCCCGCCTGGGTGAGCTTGTCGGCAGCAGAGTCGAGTCCCGGGTCGCGCTGCTGCACGACTACCAGTCGGTCTGGGCGGCCTCCGGGCCCTCGATGCCCTCCGGTGAGCTCGACCCGCTGCTGGCCGCCGGCACGATCCACCGGCTGCTGCACGACCGGGGCGTCACGTGCGACGTCGTGCATCCGAGCGCCGACCTCACGGCATACGACCTCGTCGTGGTGCCCCAGCTCTACCTCGTGACCGACGAGCACGCCGCGGCGGTCGCTGCCGCGGCCGAGGACGGCGCGCAGGTGCTCGTCACCTTCTTCTCCGGCATCAGCGACGAGCACGACCATGTGCGGCTCGGGGGCTACCCGGGCGCGTTCCGAGAGCTGCTCGGCGTGCGGGTCGAGGAGTTCTTCCCGCTCGGGCCGGCGCAGGAGGTGGCGCTCGGCGCGGGCACGGGGACATGGTGGAGCGAGCACGTCGAGCTCGCCGGCGCCGCGGTCGTGGAGTCGTATGCCGCCGGGCCCCTGGCCGGTCGCCCGGCGATCACCCGGCGCGAGGTGGGCGCCGGAGCGGCGTGGTATCTGAGCACGCTCGCCGACGACGAGCGGCTCGGCCGGGTCCTCGACGACGTGCTCGCCGCGGCCGGGGTCGCGCCCGCCGTCCCGGGTCTGCCCCGCGGGGTGGAGGCGACCCGGCGGCGCTCCGACGAGGGCTCCTGGCTCTTCCTGCTCAACCACACCGAGTCGCCGCAGACGGTCGCGGCAGCCGGCTACGACCTCGTCGCCGACGCCTTCGTCGGCGGGACGGTCCGGCTGGATCCCGGCGGGGCCGCCGTCCTCCGAGAGGGCTGAGGTGCTCGCCAGCCAACGCCGGTCGGTCATCCTCGAGCTGGTCGAGGAGGCCGGGGCCGTCAAGGTCTCCGAGCTCGTCGGCCGGCTCGGAGTCTCGGACATGACGATCCGCCGCGACATCGAGCGGCTCTCCGGCGAGGGCCTGCTCGAGCGGGTCCACGGCGGCGCCCTCGCGGTCGGCTCCGAGCGCAGCAGCGAGGAGCCGAGCTTCTCGGACAAGTCGCTGCTGCAGCGGGCCGAGAAGCAGGCCATCGCCCGGGCCGCGGCTGCCCGGGTGGAGCCAGGCAGCGCGGTCGGCATCTCGGCCGGCACGACGGCCTACGAGCTGGCCCGCGCGGTGGCCGACGTCCCCGGGCTCACCGTCGTGACCAACTCGGTGCCGGTCGCGCAGCTGCTGCACGACACGGGCGCCTCCGGTCAGACCGTCGTGCTGACCGGGGGGGTGCGCACCCCCTCGGACGCCCTCGTGGGGCCGGTCGCGGTCGCGTCGCTGCGCTCGCTGCACGTCGACCAGCTCTTCCTCGGCGCCCACGGCGTCGAGGACCGGGCCGGGCTGACCACCCCCAACCTCGTCGAGGCGGAGACCAACCGCGCGCTCATCGCCTCGGCCCGGCGCGTCGTCGTGCTCGCCGACGCGAGCAAGTGGGGCCGGATCGGCCTCAGCACGTTCGCCGACCTGGCCGACGTCGACCTGTTCGTCACCGACGACGGGCTCGGTGAGCGCGGCCGGATCGCCTTGCGAGACCTCGTCGGGGCCCTCGAGATCGTCCCCTCGGCGGGAGCCCGCTGATGACCACCGACACCGCAGCCAGCCCGCAACCCGGGCCGCGAGCAGGGCCCGCCTCCAGTCCGCTCCCCGCCACCCCGGGCGGACCGCCGCCCGGATCCCGGGCGAGGTGGCGGGTCACGTCCCGCCGCCTCGCGGACGGGCGGGAGATCCTCTACGTCGACGAGCCGGGGACGCCGGCGCGCGTCGCCGTGGACGAGCGTCCCGCCGAGGAGCGCGTCGCCTCCGGCGAGCTGCGCTGGGACGGGCTGACCGGCGACTGGGTCGCCATGGCCGGCCACCGGCACAACCGGGTGCTGCTGCCGCCGAAGGACGAGTGCCCCCTCTGCCCGCACGGCGTCGGCTCCGCACCCTCGGAGATCCCGGAGGAGGACTACCAGGTCGTCGTCTTCGAGAACCGCTTCCCGTCCTACTCCCCCGTCTCCAGCGGGCCGCAGCTGCCCGACTTCCGGGGCCTGCTCGGCACCCGGCCGGCCTCCGGGCGCTGCGAGGTCGTCTGTTTCACCAGCCGTCACGACGCGTCGTTCAAGGACCTGCCCGTCGAGCGGGTGCGGATGGTCATCGACACCTGGGCCGAGCGCACTCTCACCCTCGGCGCCCGCCCCGACGTCGAGCACGTCTTCTGCTTCGAGAACCGCGGCCCCGAGATCGGGGTCTCACTGCACCACCCGCACGGGCAGATCTACGCCTATCCCTACCTGCCCGAGCGCACCCGGGCCGTGCTCGCCCGCGCCGAGGCGCACCTCGGCGCCACCGGTCGGCTGCTCGGGGCGGACCTACTGGCCGCCGAACGACAGGAACGCATCCGGGTCGTCACCTCCGGGACGCACTGGACGGCATACGTCCCCTTCGCCGCGCGCTGGCCGCTGGAGGTCCACCTCGCCCCGCACCGCGACGTGCCCGACCTCGCCGCGCTCGACGACGACGAGCGCGACGAGCTGGCTGTGACCTACCGCGACCTGCTGCGGCGGATCGACCGCTTCCACGTGGCCGCGGACGGCTCGCCCGTGCCGATGCCCTACATCGCCGCCTGGCACCAGGCGCCGGCGAGGGCGGGGCGGGCCGCCTCGCGGCTGCACCTGCAGCTGATGTCGGTGCTGCGCGCCCCGGGCAAGCTGAAGTACCTCGCCGGCTCGGAGTCGGGGGTGGGCGGCTGGGTCAACGACGTCTCGCCCGAGCAGACCGCTCGGCGGCTGCGGGAGGTGGCGGAGTGAGCGAGCGCAGCGCCGCCGAGGTCGTCGAGGCGGTGGCCGGCGCCTTCACCCGCCTCGTCGGCCGCGAGCCGGCCGGGGTCTGGTCCGCGCCGGGCCGGGTCAACCTCATCGGCGAGCACACCGACTACAACGACGGCCTCTGCCTGCCCATCGCCCTGCCGCAGCGCACGTATGCCGCCGCCTCCCTTCGCGCGGACGGGCGCCTGCGCGTCCACTCCCTCCAGCGCGACGAGACCGTCGAGGTCACCCTCGCCGAGGTCACGCCGGAGCGACCCGGCGGCTGGGCGGCATACGTCGCCGGTGTCCTGTGGGCCCTGGGCCGGTCCGGTCAGCGGGTCGGCGGCCTCGACGTCGTCATCGACTCGACCGTCCCCGTCGGCGCCGGGCTGTCCAGCTCGGCCGCGCTGGAGTGCTCGGTCGCAGCGGCGGCGGACGAGCTCTTCGGGCTCGGGCTCATGGGCAGCGCCGAGGGCCGGGAGCGCCTCGCCCGGGCATGCATGGCGGCCGAGAACGTCATCGCCGGCGCTCCGACGGGCGGCCTCGACCAGACCGCTGCCCTCGGCTGCCGCGAGCGGGCAGCGCTGCTGCTCGACTGCCGCTCCGGCGAGACCCGGCAGGTGCCCTTCGACCCCGCGCGGCACGGTCACGCGCTGCTCGTCACCGACACGCGGGCGGAGCACGCGCTCGTCGACGGGCAGTATGCCGCCAGGCGGCAGTCGTGCGAGGAGGCGGCGCGGCTGCTCGGCGTGCCGACGCTGCGGGACGTGCCGGTGAGCGGGCTGGAGGCCGCCGTGACCCGGCTGCCCAGCGACGAGATGCGGGCCCGGGTGCGGCACGTGGTGACCGAGATCGACCGGGTGGGCAGGGCTGCGGCGGCGCTCGAGGCGGGCGACCTGGCGCAGGTCGGGAGGCTGTTCGACGCCTCGCACGCCTCGCTGCGAGACGCCTACGAGGTCTCGTGCGCCGAGCTCGACGTCGCGACCGAGACCGCGCGGGCGCAGGGGGCGCTCGGGGCGCGGATGACCGGCGGGGGCTTCGGCGGCTCGTGCATCGCGCTCGTGCCGGCTGGATCGGTGGAGGCGGTGTCGGTGGCCATCGCGGCGGCCTTCGAGGAGCGCGGCTTCGCCCCGCCCGCGTCCTTCGCCGTGGTCGCGAGCGGCTCGGCCCGCCGGGACGCCTGACCTGGGTCGCACGCAACTGGCCACTCGACATGAGCGTCGAGTGGCCAGTTCCGTGCGCCTGCCGACGTCGAGTGGCCAGTTCCGTGCGCCTGCCGACGTCGAGTGGCCAGTTCCGTGCGCCTGCCGACGTCGAGTGGCCAGT
>CALMNV010000018.1 GCA_937873285.1 uncultured Intrasporangium sp.
GTCTTCGATCTCGAGGCTGATGTGGTAGCGGGTCAGGGCCTCGCCGACGTCCAGGACCGGCAGGTCGGCATACCGTGACTCCCCGGGCCCCAGCCCACCGGAGACCCGGTGCCGGGCGACGGCCACGAGGTCCCCGAGCACGGCCGAGGCGGTCGGGTCTCCTCCGGCCCCCTTGCCGTAGAACATCAGCTCACCCGCCGCCGCGGCCTCGACGAAGACCGCGTTGAACGCCTCTCGCACCCCGGCAAGCGGGTGCGACCGAGGAATCATCGCGGGGTGGACGCGCACCGACACGCCCTTGTCGGTGCGCTCGCAGATGGCGAGCAGCTTGACGACACTGTCCATCTGGCGAGCCGCCGCGACATCGGCGGCCGTGACCTCGGTGATGCCCTCCCGGTGGACGTCCGTGCCCGCGACGCGGGTGTGGAAGGCCAGGGAGGCGAGAATCGCCGCCTTGGCCGCTGCGTCGAACCCCTCGATGTCGGCCGTCGGGTCGGCCTCCGCGTAGCCCAGGGCCTGGGCCTGCTCGACGGCGTCGGCGAAGCCGGCGCCGGTCGTGTCCATCTTGTCGAGGACGTAGTTGGTCGTGCCGTTGACGATGCCGAGCACGCGGCGCACGTCGTCGCCGGCCAGCGACTCGCGCAGCGGCCGCAGCAGCGGGATGGCCCCTGCGACGGCCGCCTCGTAGTAGAGGTCGACGCCGTGCTCGGCGGCAGCGGCATACAGCCTCGGGCCGTCCTCGGCGAGCAGCGCCTTGTTGGCGGTGACGACGGACGCGCCGTGCGCCATCGCCCGCAGCAGGAGCGATCGGGCCGGCTCGAGGCCACCGATGACCTCGACGACGAGGTCGGCCCTCGTCACCAGCTCGTCGGCGTCCGTCGTGAAGAGGCTGGCGTCCACCCCCGTCTCTGACCGGTCCCGGCCCGCGCGGCGCACCGCGACGCCGACGACCTCCAAGGGGCGCCCGACCCGGGCGGCGAGGTCCGCCGCGTGCTCGGTGAGCAGCCGGGCCACTGCGCTGCCGACCACGCCACAGCCGAGCAGCGCGACTCGCAGCGACTGGTTGCTTGCACGGACCACGTGGGAATCCTGCCGTCTGGCCGCCACGGAGACGGGCATTGTTTCGCGATCCGGACGGCGTCGGCGGACGATCTGTGCGCCCACCCGGCCGAGGGACCTGCGCCTCGCCCCTCACACGTCGAGGGCGAGGATGTCCTCGATCGTCTCACGGCGCACGATGACCCGAGCCCGACCGTCCCGCACGGCGACCACGGGAGGACGCGGCGTGTGGTTGTACTGGCTCGACAACGACCGGCAGTAGGCCCCCGTGCCCGGCACTGCGAGCAGGTCACCGGGCCCGAGGTCCCGGGGCAGGAACTCGTCCTTGACGACGATGTCGCCGCTCTCGCAGTGCTTGCCCACGACCCGGGCCAGCACCGGCTGGGAGCCGGAGCTGCGGCTGGCGAGCGTGCAGGAGAAGTCCGCGTCGTAGAGCGCCGTGCGCACGTTGTCGCTCATCCCGCCGTCGACCGACACGTAGAGCCGGGACGCGCCGCCGCCGAGGTCGACCGGCTTGGTCGTGCCCACCTCGTAGAGGGTGAAGGTGCTGGGACCGGCGATCGCGCGCCCCGGCTCGATGGAGATGCGCGGTATCGCCACGCCGTCGGCCCGGCACTCCCGCTCGACGATCTCGGCCATGCCCTCGGCCAGGAGCCTCGGCGAGAGGGGGTCGTGCTCGGTGGTGTAGGCGATGCCGAAGCCACCGCCCAGGTCGAGCTCCGGCAGCTCGTGCCCGAGCTCGCGGGCGACCTGCAGGTGCAGGCCGAGGATCCGGCGCGTGGACACCTCGAAGCCGGACGTGTCGAAGATCTGCGAGCCGATGTGGCTGTGCAGGCCCAGCAGTCGCAGGGTCTGCGGGCGGGCCAGGACGCGGCTGACCGCCTCGAGCGCATGCCCGCCGGCGAGAGACAGGCCGAACTTCTGGTCCTCGTGCGCGGTGGCGATGAACTCGTGGGTGTGCGCCTCGACGCCGACCGTCACCCGCACGAGCACCGGTGCCACGACGCCCAGCTCGGCCGCCACGTCCGAGACCCGCTCGACCTCCTGGAGCGAGTCGACGATGATCCGGCCGACGCCGTGGCGCAGTGCGTCGCGAATCTCCGCCACGCTCTTGTTGTTGCCGTGCATGCCGATCCGCGGTCCCGGCACGCCCGCGCGGACGGCCACCGCGAGCTCACCGCCGGAGGCGACGTCGAGGAAGAGGTCCTCGTCCTTGACCCAGCGCGCGACCTCCGTGCACAGGAACGCCTTGCCGGCGTAGTAGACGTCGGCGCCGCTGCCGACGCTGCCGAAGACCGCGGCATACGTCTGCTTGAACTCCCTTGCCCGAGAGCGGAAGTCGTCCTCGTCGATGACGTATGCCGGTGTGCCGAACTCGCGGGCCAGCTCCCGCGCGCTCACTCCGCCCACCGTGAGGGATCCGTCGGGGCCGCGCTCGACGGAGCGGGCCCAC
>CALMNV010000019.1 GCA_937873285.1 uncultured Intrasporangium sp.
TTCAGCGCGGAGTGACGCTCCCGATGAGTGACCAGTCCGGCCGGCCCGCGTAGAGCAGGGCACGGATCCGGTAGTTGGCGAAGTTCGTGAACCCGAACGCCACGCGCTTGACCCGCTTGATCAGGTTGTTCATCGCTTCGGTCGGGCCGTTCGACACGTGCCAGTCGTGCCAGGCGGCGATCTTGAGTCGCCAGCGTCGCAGCGTCCGTCCGAGGGAACGCACCTCGACCGGTTGAACCGGGTCGACCATGTCGTCGGCCAGCCGATCAACGAAGCTCAGGGCGAGCGCTGCGTCGTCGTGGCAGTAGAGCTCCCGCACCGTCTCCTTCGCGTGCCAGGCCGTCGCCACCTCGCCTTTCGGGTCGCCGGCGCGCAGCAACCCGAGCAGCTTGGAGCGGCCGTGTTCTTCGAGACGCTCGTCGGCCATCGTGAGCAGGCGCCGGCTGCGATAGAGCGGGTCGTGCTTGCGGCCGCGGTGCCCGAGCGTCTCGTTCTGCACCCGCCGGCGGCACTCATCCAGCTTCTCATTCGCGAGCTTCACGACATGGAACGGATCAGCGACCCGCGCCGCGTGGGGAACGGTCGCGTCGAACACCGCCCGGTAGGTGCCCGACAGATCCAAGGTGGCGACCTCAACGGCAGCGAGCCACTCCCGGCCCTTGTTCTCGAGCCAGGCGGCCGGCTCGGCGCCGCGCCGGCCCGGCACGACATCGAGCAGCTGGCCGCGACCGACGTCGACGATCGAGGTCGAGAACTGCTGCCGCCGATACGGGCCTTCCCGAACGAACAGCACCTCGTCAAGCCCGAGGGCCTGCACCGCGGCGAAGCGGTCGGGGTGATCGACGAGCGCCTCGCCGTAAGCGAGCACGGCGTCATGGACGGTGTGCCAGTCACAGCCCAACACCTCGGCCACCTCCTTCACGCTGCCGCCGAACCTGCCGACCTCCACCGTCGCCCACCGCCCGCCACGATCGGTGAGCGCAAGACGGACCGACGCGATCCGCTCGTCGCGCTCGGTCCAACTCCGGTTCGGACAGTCGCCATCGGGACAGCGCCACCGGCGCTTGTGCCACGCCAGCCGCGTCGGCTTCCCGAAGCACGGCAGATCCACCACGATGACGACCCGCTGATCCTTCAAGTGGGCGGGCACGCCGCACTCGGGACACCCCGGCCGGCTCCACCTGCACTCGACGTGGACCTCCAGCGGCCGGCCCTCGACGACACCCAGCACGTTCACATCGGGCAGGCCGACCAGCAACTCCAGCATGCGTTCAGGGTCGGACTCCACGACAAGCACTCTGGAGTTCCCCCACTTTTTCGGACACTTGCGCTGAGGTGGTAGCACCTCAGGAAAGGAGTCCGTATGCCTGCACCGCATCCGCCTGAGTTCCGCCGCCGCGCGGTGGAACTGGCCAAGGCTCGGGGTGAGGACGGTGAACGTCTCAAGGCTGTTGCCGATATCGCCCGGGACCTGAAGATCTCCGAGTCGTGTTTGCGCCGGTGGATGGCGCAGGACGAGATCGATGACGGGACCCGTGAGGGGTTGTCGAGCAAGGAACGCAGGGAGCTGTCGGAGTTGCGCCGGGAGAACCGGGTGTTGCGGATGGAGCGTGATCTGCTCTCTCGAGCCGCTGCCTTCTTCGCCCAGGAGAATGTGCTCCCTCGGTGATCTACGCGTTCATCGAGGCGGAGAAGGCGAACTTCCCGGTGGCGTTCATGTGCCGCACCCTTCAGGTGTCGCCCTCGGGGTTCTATGAGTGGCGGGGCCGGCCGGCGTCGGTCCGGGCGATCGCCGACGGTCAGCTCACCGAGACGATCGCCGAGTGTCATCGGCGGTCTCGGGGCACGTATGGCAGCCCTCGCATCCACGCCGATCTGCGCGAGGACCACGGGATCCGGTGCGGGCGCAAGCGGGTGGCGCGGCTGATGCGGGCCGCCGGCCTGGTCGGTGTGCATCGCCGCGGCCCGCAGGGCTGCACCAAGCGGGCCGAGACGCCCGAGGAGGCCGCCGACGACCTGGTCGGCCGCCGCTTCCAGGCCGACGCCCCCCCGACTGTGGGTCGCGGACGTCACCCAGCAGCGCTGCTGGGACGGCTGGCTGTATGTCGCGGTGGTCATCGACGTGTTCACCCGCACGGTCGTGGGATGGGCCATGGCCGACCATCTCCGCGCTGAGCTCGTCGTCGACGCGCTCGACATGGCGGTGTGGAAACGCAAGCCCGCGCCCGGCGTCATCCACCACTCCGATCACGGCAGCCAATACACGTCGTGGGTGTTCGGCCGCCGCCTCCGCGAAGCCGGACTGCTGGCCTCGCTCGGCTCGGTCGGCGACTGCTATGACAACGCGATGGCCGAGTCGTTCTTCGCCACCTTGGAGTGCGAGCTGCTGGATCGGCGCACCTGGCCGACACGCAAAGAGTTGGGTCTCGAAGTGTTCGACTACATCGAAGGGTTCTACAACCCGACACGCCGACACTCCGCTCTCGGCTACCTCAGCCCCTTCGCCTTCGAGCAGCGCTGGAGGGCCCACG
>CALMNV010000020.1 GCA_937873285.1 uncultured Intrasporangium sp.
GATCGAGACCGAGGACGTGCTCGCGGTGCTCGGAGTCGCCGACTCCGAGTTGCTCTTCGGCGCCGCCGAGGCGATCGCGGCCTCCGACGGCAGGGCGGCGCTCGAGGTGATCGCGGCGCTGGCCCGCTCGGGCCGGGACCAGGCGCGCTTCGCCGCCGACCTCGTCGCCCACCTGCGCCAGCTCCTCGTGATCCGGACGATCGGCGAGGTGCCCGACCACTTCCTGGTCGTCGCCGAGCACGAGCCGCGGCTGGCCGAGCAGGCCGGGCGGCTCGGCGAGGTCGCCCTGGTCCGGGCGATCGACGCGCTCTCGAAGGCGATCACCGACATCCGCGAGGGGGACGAGCCGCGGATGACCGTCGAGCTGGCCCTGCTGCGCTCCGCGCGGCCCGAGATCGATCCCTCCCGCCAGGCGCTCGCGCAGCGGCTCGAGCGGCTCGAGCGGGGCGCGCCGGTCCCCGCGGCCGAGGGGCCGGCGGCGCCATCGCAGGCCGCTCCCGCGGCCGAGGCGAGCGAGCCTGCGGCCGAGCCCGAGCCCTCCGCCCCCGAGGAGCCCCGCGCCGAGGAGCCCTCCGGCGTGGCCGCGATCGCGCAGGGGGCCGTGGCCACCGCCGAGGAGGTCCGCTCCCGCGCCGGCGAGGTCGCCGGGGAGGCCGCCGCGAGCGTCGGCGCCCGCGCCCAGGCCGCCGGCGATGCGATCGACCTCGAGCGTGTCGCCGGGCTCTGGCCGTCGGTCCTCGACCACGTGATCGGGTCGGGCGCCGGGCTGCTCGCCGCGGCGATCGGCGACGCCCGCCCGGTGGCGGTCGACCCCGACCGCTCCGTCGTCGAGCTCGGCTTCCCCTCCAGCGCCGCCTTCAACCGGCGGACCGCGGAGGTGAAGGAGAACCGCGACCGCGTGGTCGAGGCGCTCCGTTCGGTGCTCGGTACGACCCTGCGCCCCGTCTACGTGACGCTGGACTCCCAGCCCGAGCCGGAGGCCGAGGACGAAGGCCCGGTCCCGGGGGAGGACGACCTGCTGGAGCGCTTCGTCAGCGAGTTCGACGCGGAGGTGTTGATGGACGACGAACCAAGATCGGAGACCGGCTGATGGCGAAGGGACGCAGGCCCCCGGGCGGGATGCCCGGCGGGATGCCCGGGGGCATGGACCTCGGGGCGATCATGAAGCAGGCCCAGAAGATGCAGGCCGACATGGCCGCCGCTCAGGAGGAGCTCAAGGACGAGGTCGTCGACGCGAGCGCGGGCGGCGGCATGGTCAAGGTCAAGGTGCGCGGCGACCTCGAGGTGCAGGAGATCATGATCGACCCCGACGCGGTCGACCCCGAGGACGTCGAGATGCTCCAGGACATGGTCCTGGCCGCCGTCAACGAGGGCATCCGCGCGGCTCAGGAGCGCGCCGAGGCGAAGATGGGCGGCATCGCCGGCGGCGGCATGGGTGACCTGGGCCTCCCCGGCATGTAGCCGTTTGCATCCGGCCCCTGTAGATCGCCTGATCGTCGAGCTCGGGAAGCTCCCCGGGATCGGCCGGCGCACCGCCCAGCGGCTCGCCTTCCACATCCTGCGCTCGAGCGACGAGGACGCGTTCGCGCTCTCGGCGGCGATCCGCGAGGTCAAGGAGCAGATCGGCCTCTGCGAGACCTGCTTCAACCTCGCCGAGGGGCCGCAGTGCGCGATCTGCGCCGACCCGCGCCGGCGCCGCGAGCTGATCTGCGTGGTCGAGGAGCCCCAGGACGTGATCCCGATCGAGCGTACCGGCGAGTACCGCGGGCTCTACCACGTGCTCGGCGGGGCGCTCTCGCCGATCGACGGGATCGACCCCTCCGACCTGAAGATCGACGAGCTGGTCGCCCGGGTCGGCGAGGGCGGGGTGGAGGAGGTCGTCGTCGCGACCAACCCAACGACCACCGGGGAGGCGACCGCGCACCACATCGCCGACCGGCTCCGGGACCGGGTCACGATCACCCGCCTCGCCAGCGGCCTGCCGGTCGGCGGCGACCTCGAGTATGCCGACGAGGTGACCCTCGGCCGGGCGTTCGAAGGGCGGCGCAGGGTCGACGCCTGACGGCTCGCCGGGCAGACTGAGCGCGGAGCCCATTTCGGGCATCCTCCACCCCGCCCGAGCACCGCCAGGGCCACGAGCGCTGGCGGGCCTGCCGGCATACGGCCCAGGAGATCACGACATGGCCACCGACGACCCGAGCGCCGCCACCGACGACACGGGCGCCGCCACCGACTTCGGCGACCTGGCGGCCCTCACCGCCTCGGAGGCGAGTGCCTACCTCACCACGGTGACCGAGGTGGCCTCGGGCGCGTCGCCGGACACCGCCCTCCCCGTGCTGACCCTCGCGCTCTCGCAGGTCCTCGTCGCCGGTGCCCGGCTGGGGGCCATCCAGGACGTCGTGCCGGAGGAGCGCTACGAGGCCGACCCGGGGCCCGACGACGACCCGGACCCGCTGCGTGACGCGCTCGCGAACGTCTTCACCGGGATCGACGAGTATGCCGACGTCGTCGACCCGCTCACCTCGGGCGAGCTGACCGCCGGCGCCGTGTCGAACGACCTCGCCGACATCGCCCTGGCGCTGACGCACGGGCTCAAGCACTATGCCGCCGGCCGGCCGGCCGAGGCCCTGTGGTGGTGGCAGTTCAGCTATCTGTCCGGCTGGGGAGAGCGCGCCTCGATGTCGCTGCGGGTCATCCAGTCGATCCTCGCGCACCTGCGCCTCGACGCGGACGAGGAGGCCGTGGCGGACGCCGAGTTCGACGCCCTCCATCCGTGACCATCCCGGCGCCCCGTCGGGCGGACTGGTGGGCGTATCGGCATTCGAGCGCAGCCCGGGCGCTCGGGCACCGCCGATAGCATCGCCTTTCCACACCAGCGGACCCGGGAGCCAGCGTGAGCATCGTCGTCCAGAAGTACGGCGGCTCCTCCGTCGCCGACGCCGAGGCCATCAAGCGCGTGGCGCGGCGCATCGTCGAGACCCGCCGCGCGGGGCACTCGGTCTGCGTCGTGGTCTCCGCGATGGGCGACACCACCGACGAGCTGCTCGACCTCGCTGAGCAGGTCACGCCCGGCCCGCCCGCCCGCGAGCTCGACATGCTGCTCACCTCGGGGGAGCGGATCTCGATGGCGCTCGTCGCCATGGCCATCGCCCAGCACGGTGTCGAGGCCCGGTCGTTCACCGGCTCGCAGGCCGGCGTCATCACGGATGCCGCCCACGGGGCCGCCCGAATCATCGACGTGACTCCGGGCCGCATCGAGGACGCGCTCGGGGCGGGACACGTCGCCATCGTGGCCGGCTTCCAGGGCGTCAGCCAGACCACCAAGGACATCACCACGCTCGGGCGCGGGGGGTCGGACACCACCGCCGTGGCGTTGGCCGCCGCCCTGCATGCCGACGTGTGCGAGATCTACACGGACGTCGACGGCGTCTTCACCGCCGACCCGCGGATCCTGCCGACGGCGCGCAAGGTCGACGTGCTGTCGATGGAGGAGATGCTGGACCTCGCCGCCAACGGCTCGAAGATCCTGCACCTGCGCTGCGTCGAGTACGCCCGCCGCTACGGCATCCCGATCCACGTGCGCTCGTCGTGGTCGCAGCGCGAAGGCACGTGGATCAAGGACAACCCCTACCAAGGAGAAGGCGCCGTGGAAGCTCCGATCATCGCCGGCATCGCGCACGACCGAAGCGAGGCCAAGATCACCATCGTCGGCGTGCCGGACAGGGTCGGCGTGGCGGCCCGCATCTTCGGCGCGATCGCCGACGCCGGGCTCAACATCGACATGATCGTCCAGAACGTGTCCGTCGCCGACGCCGCGGACACCGCCAAGACCGACATCTCCTTCACCCTGCCGCAGGGCGACGGCGCCAAGGGCGTGCAGGTGCTGCAGGGCATCAAGTCCGACGTCGACTACCACGACCTGCTGCTCGACGACAGCATCGGCAAGATCGCGCTGGTCGGGGCCGGCATGAAGTCCCACCCAGGGGTGTCGGCCCGCTTCTTCCGCGCGCTCGCCGACGCCGGGATCAACATCGAGATGATCTCGACCTCCGAGATCCGGGTCTCGGCAGTGACTCGCGCCGACCAGCTGGACGACGCCGTGCGGGCGGTGCACACCGCCTTCGGGCTCGACTCCACCGAGGGCGAGGCCATCGTCTACGGCGGCACCGGGCGCTGATCCGGCGGGACGCCGCCCACGACCTGCCCAACGACCCCGGCACAGGAAGGACGTCCATGCGCCACCAGGTCATGACCCGTCGGGTCCACGCACCGATCGCCGCGGGGCTGCTCGCCCTCGTCGCGCTGTCGGCCTGCGCCTCCCCGGAGGCCGACGGCGTCGCCGCGGCAGCGACCCGCTTCGCCGCCTTCAGCGCCACCGCCCCGGACAAGGCCTGCCTGCTGCTGGCCCCCGGCACCCGCCGGGAGCTCGAGGACAGCTCGAAGAGCCGCTGCGGCAAGGCGCTGCCCGAGCAGAAGCTGCCGGGGTCGGCGCGGATCACCGCCGTCGACGTGGCCGGTGACTCCGCGCGAGTGGTCACGGCGAGCCAGACGCTCTTCCTCGCCAGGTTCGACGCCGGCTGGAAGGTGACCGCGGCGGGCTGCAAGCAGGTCACCGCCGACGATGCCAAGCCCTACACGTGCCTGGTCAAGGGGAGCTGACGCTGACATGCGGGCGATGTTCTGGACCTATCTCGGCTTCATCGTGGTGGGGCTGATCTACTTCTTCGTGGTGGGAGGCCTGCAGCGATGAGCAACCAGCGCCGCCGCCCGTTGCGCGACAACTCGCTGTCCATCGTCTTCGGGCTGCTCCTGCTCGTCACCCTCGCCGCGCAGGCGGTCTCGGGAGCAGCGCTCTACAACGAGCAGGCCCGCACCGCGGGGCTCCAGGAGATCTCGTTCGCGCGCTACCTCTCGTCCTCGCAGTTCGCCGTCGACGTGGCCGAGAACTGGCAGTCGGAGTACCTCCAGTTCACGCTCTACATCCTGCTGACGGTGTGGCTGATCCAGCGTGGCTCGTCGGAGTCGAAGAAGCCGGGGGAGTCCGGCCGTGAGTCGGACGAGAAGCAGCACGTCGGGCCCTTCGCCCTGCCGGACTCGCCCCGCTGGGCCCGAGCGGGAGGCTGGCGGACCGCCGTCTACTCGCACTCGCTCGTCTCCGTGATGGCGGTGATCTTCCTGCTGTCCTGGGCGGCCCAGGCGGTCGCCGGCAGGGTGGCGAACAACCAGGACCGGATGCGCAACCTCCTCCCGCCGGAGGGCCTGGCGTCCTACATCGGGTCGGCCGACTTCTGGAGCCGGACGCTGCAGAACTGGCAGTCCGAGCTGCTCGCCATCGCCAGCATGGCCGTCTTCGCCATCTACCTCCGCGAGCGCGGGTCGCCCGAGTCCAAGCTCGTCGGGGCGCCGCACGTGGAGACGAGCTCGGACGACTGACCAGCCGGTCAGGAGGGGCGGTTGCGCCGGGCGATCTCGGCGGACAGCACCGCCGCGAAGGCGCACCAGACGGCATACGGCGCGAGGGCCCTGCCCCGGGCAGGGCTGCGCGCGCCCGCCCGACGGGCGAGGTCCGCCGAGCTGGCTGCGAGCACGGCCGCCTCGGCGGCGGCGAGCCCCAGCCGGCGCCCGCGCCAGAAGATGGCGCTCCACGCCGTGTTGAGCACGAGGTTGACGGCGAGGGCCCGCCGGTAGGCCGCCGCCTCGTCCGCCCGGCCCTCCCGGTTGAGCCCGGTGAGGGTGGCCGTGGACGCCGCGATGATGTCGGCATACAGGGCGGTCCACACGACGGGGAACGCTGCCGGTGGCGGCTGCCATGGCGGCAGGTCGAGCCGGCGATACCACTCCGCGCCCGGCGTGGTGGCGAGCGAGCCGAGCGCGGCGCTCGCCACGGTCGCGGCCGTGACGGCGACGAGGGTCCGCGGGCCGGTGTCCCGTGGAGCGTCGCGCATGGCCTCCCGCACGGAGGCGTCGAAGCCGGTGAGGCCGCCTGCGGGGTCCGGCACGTAGCGCCGGATGTCGTCTCGCCGCACACGACCTCGTGCACGAGGCTTCCGACGAGCGGCTTGGCCAGGCCTCCCGACACGGGGGTCACGAGCCCGACCCAGTGGCTCGCCAGGCGCGGGGTCAGCACGGGGACGGTGACGATGAGCCGCCTGCGTCGCCCGGTGACGGCGGCGAAGCGCTGCAGCATCTGCCCGTAGGTCAGCACCTCCGGCCCGCCGATGTCGAACGTGCGGCTCACGTCGGCCGGCAGGTCCGCGGCGCCGACGAGATAGTGCAGCACGTCGTGGACGGCGATCGGCTGGATCCGGTTGTGCAGCCACTTCGGCGCGACCATGGCCGGCAGCCGGGAGGCGAGATAGCGCAGCATGTCGAACGACGCGGAGCCGTGACCGACCACGACGGCTGCCTGGAGCACCGCCGTGGGGACGCCCGAGCCGAGCAGGATGCGGCCGACCTCGACCCGCGACTCGAGATGCGCCGACAGCGGCCCGTCCGGGTGCAGGCCACCGAGGTAGACGATCCGCCGCACGCCCGCCTCTCGTGCCGCGGTGGCGAACGTCGTGGCGAGGCGGCGGTCCCGCCGGGCGAAGTCGACGCCGCCGTCCATGGAGTGGAGGAGGAAGTAGGCCACCTGTATGCCGTGCACCGCCCGCCGCACGTCGCTGTCGGACGAGGCGTCCCCCTCGACGACGTCGACGGCGTCGCGCCACGGCGCCGCGCTGAGGGCCGCCCGGCGCCGGGTGAGCACCCGGACCCGCCACCCCGCCGCCAGCAGTCTCGGCACCAGCAGCCCTCCGATGTAGCCGGTCGCCCCGGTGACGAGGGCGGTGCGTTCGGTGTTGCTGGTCTGGCCACCGGCGTGGTCGGCTGTGGCGGCGTCCGTGTCGGACGTTGCCTCCGGGGCGG
>CALMNV010000021.1 GCA_937873285.1 uncultured Intrasporangium sp.
GGAGGCAGCGTCTGGCCGGTGACGAGCTGCGGACGCACCGTCTGCCCCTTCACCACGGAGGCGAGGACGAGGGCCATCGTCAGCGGGGACGCCTCGACCCGCCCCTGGCCGATGAAGGAGGCGGCATGCTCGACGACGTTGCTCGTCGGCGGCACGGAGCCGAGGAACCCGGTGAAGGGCAGGTCGAGCCGTTCGCCCATCCCGAGCGACCGGGCCGCCGAGATGAGGTCGTCCTGGGAGACCTTGCCGTACTGGCTGAGAAAGGCCGTGTTGCACGAGTAGGCGAGCGCCGTGCGCAGGGGGATGTTGCCGAGCTTGGCGGCCGGATAGCTGGAGTAGTTGCCGAAGGTGCGCCCGCCGACGTTGAGCGACGGGGTGCAGGGCACGGCCGTGTCGGCCGTCGCGCCCTTGCGGATCAGCGCCAGCGAGCTGGCGATCTTGAACGTCGACCCGGGCGCGGCGCGGCCGGCGAGCGCCAGCGGCGCCCCTCCGGCCCCGGGGCCCACCGCGGCGGCGAGCACCGCTCCGGTGGAGGGCCGGACGACGACGAGAGCGGTGGGCAGAGCCGTCTGGTCGGCGAGGGCGGCCTCGGCGGCGCCCTGCGCCCTCTGATCGAGCGTCACCCGCAGCGGGGTGCCCTCGGTGGACAGCTGCGCGAACAGCTCCCGCTTGCCGAGCACGCTGCCGTCGGCGCCCTTGCGCACCGCCTGCACCGCCAGCCCGGGCTTGCCGCGCAGCTGCTCGTCATAGCGTGACTCCAGCCCCGACTGGCCCACCTCGTCGCCGGGCTGCAGGCGGCCCGAGGACTTCTGGACCTGCTCGGCGCTCACCTCGGCCACGGACCCGAGGATGGGGGCGGCCCAGGTGCGGGTCGGGCCGGGGACCTGCATCCGGGGCTGACGGAACGCACCGGGCACGGCGTCGATGGCCGCGGCGTTCCTCGTCAGCATCGGGTCGGTGATGCGCAGCGTGAGGGCGGGGACGAAAGCCTGCGGTCCGGCCGCGGCCACCTTGGCGGCATACCCCTTGGCGTCGATGCCGAGGAGGGCGGCGAGCCGGGCCGCGGACCCGCCGCTTCGTGCCGCCGGAACGCGCGTCTTGTCCAGTCCCACGACGTTGACCTCGCGCTCGGTCATCAGCGGGTTGCCGGCCGCGTCGAGGATGTCGGCGCGCTTCGGCCACTTGCGGGCCACGGTCAGCACCTCGTCGGGGGCGAGGTCGGGGGCGAGGATCGAGGGGGACCAGGCGACCTGCCAGGCGCCGTCGACGAGGCGCAGCGCCGCCTTCGTCTCGTAGCCCCAGTCCTTGGGTGACGCGGAGACGTCCCACCGCGAGTAGAGCGTCGCGGTGGCCCGTTCCGAGCCCTCCTTCGTCACGGACGTGACCGTGACGGCCGGGCGAAGCGTGCCCATGCCGC
This sequence comes from uncultured Intrasporangium sp., assembly GCA_937873285.1. Lineage (GTDB taxonomy): Bacteria > Actinomycetota > Actinomycetes > Actinomycetales > Dermatophilaceae > CALMNV01. The sequence goes on from CALMNV010000021.1 coordinate 1,418, forward strand.
GGTATGCCGCCCGCAGGAAACCCGTCGCGGCCGCCGGGGTCGCGCCGCTGAGACGCAGCTGCGCGACGTCGCCTCGGGCGAGGGCGGCGGCAAGCGCCTGCGCCGCGGCGTCCGGCTCAGGGGGCGCGGTGAAGAGCGAGCAGCCGGCGACGAGCGGCACGGTGACCGCAACGGCGACCGACGCCGCCAGGCGCGTCCGCCGCCGAGGCCCCTGGGTCATGGGTCCACCGTACGTCCCCCCGCAGGGCGACCGCTGGACCATGCCGCGGCCCGTTTGCGTGCCGGTCCATCAAGTACGTTGGAGGCATGTCCCGACCGCATGCGGCCGCACTGATCGAGGATGCCTACCATGCCCGCGTCGAGCGGGTGCTCCGCGGGCGTGGGTGGGGCAACCGCATCCTGACCTACGTCGGCTACGGCTCCCCGGGCTTCGTGCGGGTCTTCGCGCGCATCATCCTCGGGCGACGCGGCACGGCGGGCCCTCCCAGCCGCCAGGACGCGACGGGTGCCCTCGCGCCCGCGCCGTACGAGCGCGGCTGGCGCGTCTTCGTCACCGCACCGGCCAACGGGGTGCCGGTCACCGTCACGATCGGGGAGCGCACCGTGCACACCCGAAGCGACCGCGGCGGCCACGTCGACCTCGTCGTGCAGGGGCACGACCTGGCTCCGGGGTGGCAGCAGGTGGTCGTGCACGCCGAGGGCACCGACCCCGTGCCGGCCGACGTGTTCATCGTCGCCGACGACGTCGACTTCGGACTGGTCAGCGACATCGACGACACCGTCATCACCACCATGCTGCCCCGACCGCTCATCGCGGCGTGGAACACCTTCGTGCTGCGCGCCAAGAACCGTCGGGCCGTCGCCGGGATGGCGCCCTTCTACCGGGCCATGCTGTCGGCGCATCCGGGGGCGCCGGCGGTCTACGTGTCCACGGGGGCGTGGAACACCGCGCCGCCGCTCACCCGCTTCCTCCTCGAGTCCGGCTACCCGCTCGGGCCGCTGCTGCTCACCGACTGGGGTCCGACCAACACCGGATGGTTCCGCAGCGGGCGAGAGCACAAGCGGGCCTGCCTCGAGCGCATGTGCAGCGACTTTCCCAACATCCGCTGGCTGCTCGTCGGCGACGACGGGCAGCACGACCCGCAGCTCTACGCCGACTTCGCGGAGGCCCACGCCGACCGGGTCGCCGCCGTGTGCATCCGCCAGCTGAGCCCCACCGAGCAGGTGCTCTCCCACCCGATGGGCCGCGTGGACGGCCCGGCCCGGCCGGCGGAGGCCCGCAGCGTGCCCACCTTCTGGGCGCCGGACGGGCACACCATGCGCCGGGTCCTCGACGACGCCGGGCTCGTGGGCACCCCGGTGGCGGCCGGCGAGCAGCCGTCGCGGCCGGGACGCTGAGGCAGCGACGCCGTGCCCGAGCTGCCCGAGGTGCAGGCTCTCGTCGACTTCCTTGCCGGGCGGACCGCGGGGCTTGCCGTCAGCGGGGTCGAGCTCGCGTCGGTGAGCGTGCTGAAGACCTTCGACCCGCCGCCGCAGGCTCTGCAGGGCGCCCCGGTCGACGGCGTGCGGCGGCACGGCAAGTTCCTCGACCTCGACTGTGACGGGACGCATCTGATCTTCCACCTGGCCCGCGCAGGCTGGCTGCGGTGGTCCGAGCAGCTGCCGCGCACGACCCTGCGGCCGGGCAAGTCGCCGATCGCGCTGCGGGTGCGCCTCTCCGACGGGTCCGGCTTCGACCTGACCGAGGCCGGGACGAAGAAGTCGCTGGCGGCATACATCGTGCGCGACCCCGCCCAGGTGCCCGGCGTCGCGCGGCTCGGCCCCGACCCGCTCGCGGACGACTTCACGCGCGAGGACTTCGGGGCGCTGCTCGCCGGGCGGCGGACCCAGATCAAGGGGCTGCTGCGCGACCAGGCGTTCCTCGCCGGCGTCGGCAACGCCTACTCCGACGAGATCCTCCACGTGGCGCGCCTGTCGCCGTTCGCCATCGCCGGCTCGCTGCCGACGCAGACCGTGGACCGGCTGTATGCCGCGCTGCGCGACACGCTGCGCGGCGCGGTGGCCGCCGCATCGGGCAAGCCGGCCAAGGAGCTCAAGGACGCCAAGCGAGCCGGCCTGCGGGTGCACGGGCGGACGGGCCTGCCCTGCCCGGAGTGCGGCGACGAGGTGCGCGAGGTGTCCTTCGCCGACACGTCGCTGCAGTACTGCCCGACGTGCCAGACCGGGGGCAAGCCCCTGGCCGACCGGCGCCTGTCGCGGCTGCTCAAGTGACGCCGACGCGCCTCGCCGGCTCTGTCGGCGCCCTGCTCTAGGGTCGCTGAGAAGCGAGCGGGCCGGGCCTGGGCAGCACACCCACGGCCGGCGGGGAGGGGAGCACATGGAGCTGGGGGCCGCGTTGAGGCTGGGCGACGAGCTGCTGCGCCAGCACGGGCTGGAGCGCTGGGCCCTGACGCTCGACCGCGCCAAGACCCGGGCGGCCGTGTGCCGCCCCGCCAGGCGCACGATCAGCCTGAGCGCCTCGCTCACCCTGCTGCACCCTGAGGAGGAGGTGCGCGACACGATCCTGCACGAGATCGCCCACGCGCTCGTCGGCGCCGGTCACGGCCACGACGCGGTGTGGCGAGCCAAGGCGCTGCAGATCGGCTGCTCCGGGCAGCGGTGCAGCTCGGCGGACGCGCCTCGGCTCGAGGGCCCCTGGGCCGGCACCTGCCGAGCCGGGCACGTCGTCAGGCGGCACCGCCGGCCGACGCGGGTCGGGCTGTGCGCTCGCTGCGGGGGGCCGGAGCGCGATCGGGTCCTCGAGTGGACTCACCACGGGTCGCGGGTGCCGATGCATCCCAACTACGTCGCCGAGCTGGCGGCCTTCCTCGGCGGCTCGCCGCAGGACGCGCCCGGCCGGCTGCGGCCCGGGACGCAGGTGCGCATCTCGGCGGCCGGGGCCTACTTCGGGCTGGTCGGCTCGATCGTCGCCCGGGGACGCACCCGCTACCGGGTGCGGATACGCGCAGGGCTCCTCTCGGTGCCGTTCGCCTTCGTCGAGCCGGCCGACTGAGCGCAGGTGAGCGCAGATCCAGGGGCGGGCGCCACGTGGCGTCAGGGACTCGCGAAGAAGGGGCGGCGCAGGTGCCTCCTGCCAGCGCGAGGAACCGGTCGCGGTCGGTGCCGACGGTACGCCGGCGCCGCGGAGGTGTCACCCGTCCGGAACGGTGCCGCCTCCTGGCCGGTAGGCCGCCCGGCGTGGTCCCGGATACGCTCGGCGGGTGACTCTCGACCCGACGTCCGCCCTCAGGCAGTGGCTCGCCGAGCAGGGCAACCGCCCGCTCGGGGACGCTGCCCTCGCGTCCGGTCGGACGCTGCAGCCCTTCAGCGAGGGACTCAGCGCGGCCGCCGGCAACCTGCTCCGCAAGGCGTTCGACGCGGTGGAGCGCAACGACGACGACCGGGCGGCGCGCTACGTGCGCCGGGCGGCGGAGCTGCCCTACGACGAGCACGAGCAGGTGCATCCCGCGGTCATGGCGGCCGGCATGCTGCTGTTCCGGGAGGTCACGGACGCGGTCGACGAGGCCGACGACGGTGACGTGCGCTGGCTCACCAGCGCGATCACGGTCCTCGACTCGGCGCAGGGCGCCGGCGCCCAGTCGCTGCGCCACGTCCTGCACACCCTCGACAGCGACTACGTACTGCCTCCGCGCGTTGCCAAGCCCCTCCGGCAGGCGGCGGGAGAAGGGCCCGCCCACCAGGAGCCGGACCCGGCGCCGGACGCCGGCGCGGACGTGGTGGCAGAGACCAGCGCGTCGATCCTGCGGGTCAGTGTGGCCTACCACCTGGCGCTGCACCACTGACCGGCCCCGACACCACTGACCGGCCCCGGCCGCGCCCGCTGAGCTCGACGGTCGAGCGCGGTCAGATGATGCGCGGCTCCTCCGCGCCGTGCAGCGGCTTGCCGCTCGCCTCCCAGGCGCGCATGCCGCCGTCGAGGTTGACGACGTCGAAACCCTGCCTGGTCAGCCACGCGACGGCGCGGGCAGACCGGCTGCCGCTGCGGCATACGACCGGCACCGACCCCCCGTCCGTGTCGGGCAGGTCGCCCACGCGGTCCGGCAGGTCACCGAGGGGCACGTGCACCGCGTTGGGCGCGTGGCCGGCCGCCCACTCGTCGGGCTCGCGGACATCGATGACGACGGCGTCGTCGGCGACCTCGCTCACCGTCGTGGTCGGCACATCGGTCGGCATCTGGCTCATGGGCCCATCGTGCCACGCCCGGTGAGGGCCACGGCGTCCCCGGGCGGGCGGCATACCGGCGGCCTAGCCTGTCCGCGTGAAGATCCTGTCGATCCAGTCCCACGTCGCCTACGGTCACGCCGGCAACGCCGCGGCCGTCTTTCCGCTGCAGCGGCTGGGCCACGACGTCTACCCGGTGCACACGGTGACGTTCTCCAACCACACGGGCTACGGCCAGACCCGTGGCCCGCTGCTCGCGCCCGAGGACATCGCGGAGGTGATCGCGGGAGTCGAGGAGCGTGGCGCCTTCGCGCAGATCGACGCGGTGCTCTCGGGCTACCAGGGCGCCGAGGCGGTCGGCCGGGTCATCCTCGACGCCGTGGCGAGGGTCAAGGCGGCCAACCCCGCGGCCGTCTACTGCTGCGACCCCGTCATGGGGGACGTGGGTCGCGGGTTCTTCGTCCGACCCGGCATCCCGGAGCTCTTCCGAGACCATGTCGTGCCCCGAGCCGATCTCGTGACGCCCAACCAGTTCGAGCTCGAGTTCCTCGTGGGACGGTCGATCGGCGCGCAGGACGACCTGCTCCGGGCGGCCCAGGAGCTGCGCTCCCAGGGCCCGAGCGTGGTGCTCGTGACCAGCGTGCTCACGAAGGACACGCCGCCCGGGTCCGTCCAGCTCGCCTGCGTGACAGGGGAGGGTGCGTGGCTGGTCACGACGCCGCTGCTGCCGCTCGCCGCCAAGGGCGGCGGGGACCTCGCGGCCGCGATCTTCCTCGCGCACCACCTCACCGACGGCCCGCGCGTGGCGCTGTCGCGCACGGCGGCCACGATGTATGCCGTGCTCGAGGCGACCGTGGAGCGGGGGTCCGAGGAGATGCTCATCGTCGCGGAGCAGGCGGCCATCGCCGCGCCGGACGAGATTTTCGACGTTTCACCGTTGCGGTGACGACAGTGCCGGGCTGGCACGTTATAGTCGGGTCGCGCCGTTCCGCATGACCACCCCTGACCGTGCGGAACGGCGTTCTGCTGCCCTCGACAGGGATCGGGGCGGCGCACGACACGATCTGCCTGTATGCGCCTCTCTCGTGTCCTGCCTAGAGAGCCATATAGCCTCCGATCGTGGACCCCATCACCAACCCCTACGCCCCCGGCGCCGGCCAGCGGCCACCGCAGCTCGCCGGTCGTGACGAGCAGCTGCGCGCCTTCGACGTGGTGCTCGAGCGCATCGGCCGAGGTCGCGCGGAGCGCTCGATCGTGCTGACCGGGCTGCGCGGAGTCGGCAAGACGGTGCTGCTCAACGCGCTGCGCTCGTCGGCGGTCCGGGCCTGCTGGGGCACCGGCAAGCTCGAGGCGAGGCCGGAGCAGCGGCTGCGCCGGCCCCTCGCGGCCGCCGCCCACCAGGCGGTCCGCGAGCTCGCCCATCCGCGCGGTGACGAGGTGGACTCGGTGCTCGGGGTCGTCAAGGCCTTCGCGCTGCGCGACACGCCCTCGTCGGCGAGGCTGAGGGACCGGTGGCAGCCGGGGATCGACGTCGCCGCGGTGGCCGGGCGCGCCGACTCCGGCGACATCGAGATCGACCTCGTCGAGCTGTTCACCGACATCGGCGGTCTCGCGGCCGAGGTGGGCAAGGGGATCGCGTTCTTCATCGACGAGATGCAGGACCTCGACCCCGAGGACGTCTCTGCCGTCTGCGCCGCCTGCCACGAGATCTCCCAGTCCGGCCTGCCGGTCATCGTCGTGGGCGCCGGGCTGCCGCACCTGCCCGCCGTGCTCTCCGCCTCCAAGTCCTACTCGGAGCGCCTCTTCCGCTACCAGCGCATCGACCGGCTGGACCGCCCGAGCGCCGACCGGGCGCTCGTCGGACCGGCGGGGGAGGAGGGGTGCGGGTTCACGTCCGAGGCGCTGGAGGGGATGTATGCCGTCACCGCCGGCTACCCCTACTTCATCCAGGCCTACGGCAAGGTGGTCTGGGACGTGGCCCCCGCCTCACCGATCACCGCGCACGACATCCGGGTCGCCGCACCGGAGGCGGAGGCGGAGCTGGCGGTCGGGTTCTTCGGGTCGCGGTTCGAGCGGGCCACCCCCGCCGAGCGGGACTATCTGCGCGCGATGGCGGACGCCGCGCTCGCGGGGGGTGGTGAGACGGGACCCGAGGTCGCGGGGGGTGGTGAGACGGGACCCGAGCTCGCGGCATACGAGGGCCCGGGCGTGCTGGAGCGCGAAGCCGTCTCGACCAGCGCTGTCGCGCAGGTGCTCGGCCGCAAGCCGCAGTCCCTCTCGCCGGCGCGCGACGCGCTCATCAAGAAGGGCCTGATCTACTCGGCGGAGCGAGGACAGATCGCCTTCACCGTGCCGCACTTCGGCCGGTACCTGCGCAGCCAGGCGTGAGCCGTCGCCGCTGTCAGCTGCCTGAGTCCCGGGCTCCCACGCGCCGTGGCGGGCTCAGCCCTGCGTCCGCCTGACCTGCAGCCGAGGCAGTCAACGCCCTCGTCGTCCGCCACGCGCCTCAGGCGTCGTTGCGCCAGCGGCCCCGCACGACCAGCTCCACCGTCACGGTGACCGCGAGCGCCTGCACGAGCAGCAGGGAGACCAGGACGATCAGCTGCACCGCGGCCGCGGCGAGCGGGGAGGCGCCGCCGAGGAGCATGCCGACGAAGGCGCCCGGCAAGGTGACCAGCCCGACGGTCCGGGTCTGGTCGAGACCCGGCACGAGCGCGAGCGCCGCGTGCGGGCGGGCGACCAGCACGGCGGCGTCCCGCGGCTCGAGGCCCAGGCTCAGAGCGGCCTCGTACTGCCCGTGGTCGCGCTCCAGCGCGTCGAGGCAGCGGCGGGCGCTGAGCGTGGTGGCGGTCATCGCGTTGCCGATCACGATGCCGGCGATCGGGACGACGGTGATCGGCCGCACGAGCATGAGCCCGGAGGCAAGCAGCCCGAGCACGGTCGGCACTGCGCCGGTCGCGATGGGCAGATAGGCCCACGCCCACGCGCGGCCCTGTCGCAGCCTGCGCCCCGACGTCGCGGCTGCGACGGTGAGCATCACCGCGAGGAAGGCCACCGTCAGCCACCACGACCGAAGCACGGCCGTGATGACCAGGCCCACCGCCGCCAGCTGCACGACCGCCCGACCGGCGGCCACAAGGGCGTCGCGGCCGACACCCAGCCCGGCCAGGTGGGCGACCAGCCACGCGCCGCCTGCAGCGCCGAAGACGACGACGGCCAGCCGCAGCAGCGTGCTCGCGTCGAGGGTGAGCGCGACGTCCACGTCCGCACCCTAGCCTCGCCGGTATGCTGGAGCGCACATGATGGCGGTGGGGCTCGCCGACAACCGCGACGTCCGTCGCCAACAGTCCCTACCCGAGAGGTAGGAGCCCGCATGTCCGCTTTTCCCCCACCACGGCCCGGGCCTTCGGCCACCGGCCGGGTGCCGCTGCCCGTCGACCCGGACGTGCCCGTCCGGCTGGCCGTCGCCCGGCACGCCTCCCACATCGTGCGCGACCGGTGGGACATCCTGGCCGTCATCGCGGCCGGGGGCGCCGCGGGCAGTGCCGCTCGCTACGGCACGGGCCTGCTCCTGCCCCACGACGCGGCCCAGTTCCCGTGGTCCACCTTCGGCGTGAACATCGTCGGCAGCGTCCTGCTCGGCCTGCTCATGGTCTTCGTCAACGATGTGTGGCCGCCGCACCGCTACGTCCGTCCCTTTCTCGGGGTCGGCGTGCTGGGCGGCTTCACGACGTTCTCGACCTACATGCTCGACACCCGCGCGCTGGTGGTGACCGGCCACCCGGCGGCGGCGGCGCTCTACCTGGGCGCGACCCTTCTCGTCGGCCTGCTGGCGGTGTGGCTGGGCATCGCCGGCGGTCGCCTGGTCGCGGCCCGTCTCGGCCGGCGAGCCCGGACAAGGAGGCGCTCATGACGCTGCACGGACCCGCAACCCGGCTGACGGTGATCGTGCAGGAGTCGGACCAGTGGCACCGCCGCCCGCTGTACACCGAGATCGTCCACCGGGCGCATGCCGCCGGGCTGGCCGGTGCGAGCGTGTTCCACGGGATCGAGGGCTTCGGCCGCTCCAGCCGGATCCACACCAACCGCATCCTGTCGCTCACCGAGGACCTGCCCGTCCTCATCGTCATCGTCGACCGCGACGAGCGGATCCGCGGCTTCCTCCCGCAGCTGGACGAGCTCGTCCAGGAGGGGCTGGTCATGGTCGAGGGCGTCGAGGTCGTCAAGTATGTCGGCGGCCCGGCGCCCGAAGCGCCCGAAGCGCCCGAAGCGCCCGGAGCGCCCGAAGCGCCCCCAGCGCCCCTCGCGCCCGGTGGGGCCCGGTGAGCCTCGCCCTCGTCCTGGTGCTCGTCGGCGGCGCCATCGGGGCGCCGCTGCGCTACCTCACCGACCTGCTCGTGCAGGCCCGTCACGACAGCGTCTTCCCGTGGGGCACCTTCACGGTCAACATCGCGGGCTCCCTCGTCCTCGGCGCGCTGCTGGGCGCCGCGTCGACCGGGGCGGTGCCCGAGGCGGTGGTGACCTTCGCCGGCACGGGGGTGTGCGGCGCCCTGACGACGTTCTCCACGTTCGGCTTCGAGACGGTGCGCCTGCTCGAGGAGGGCTCGGTGGCCGCGGCCCTGGCCAACGCCGTCGGCAGCCTCGCGATCGGCCTGCTCGCCGGCGCCGCCGGCTGGGTCATCGCAGCCGCGCTGGCCTGACCTCCGTGCGGCGCGCCGCGCCGACTCGGGGGTCGGCTCGGCGCGCGGCCGGCCAGGTCCGGCGGCCGATGTGCTGCCGCGTCAGCTGCCCGGCGCCCGGCGCTCGAGCAGGCCCCGCACGTAGGCGGCTTGCCCCACGTGCTGAGTCGTGTCGTTGACGACGGACACCAGCCGCACGAGGGCGGTGACAGGCGGGTCCCACCGGCGGTCCACGACGCGGGTGAGGCCCTCGGTGTCGAGGTCGCGCAGCACCCGCAGCGTGAGTCGGTGCACGGCGTCGTGGTAGCCCGAGAGCACGGCCGGGTCCGAGACGGCGAAGGCGTCGACCTCGGCGGTGCTCATGCCGTAGCCGGTGGCCGGAGCGGCATACGGCAGCCCGAAGCGCTCCACCCAGCCGTCCGCGACCCAGGCCTGGTCGACGCCGGCGAGGTCGGCCAGGTGGTCGTCCTGCACCCGGGACAGGTGCCAGACCAGCCAACCGATCGAGTTGGCGCCGGGGTCGGGGCGCCAGGACAGGTCCTCGCCGTCGAGTCCGGCGACGACGTGCGGCACCGACTCGGCCACCCGGCCGAAGGCGTCCCGCAGCAGCTCGCGCGCGAGCTCGGCGCCAGAGGAGGGCGGCGGGGCGGTGGGCATGAGCCGATCCTGCCACGCAGGGTGGCCGGCGGCCCCGGGTCAGCGGGGCTTGACGACGGTGAGCAGCACGGCGGCGTCCTCGACGGCCGTCAGCGAGTGCCGGGCGGAAGGGATGATCAGCAGGTCACCGGCCATCCCGTCCCAGCTCACCTCGCCGCAGTGGAGCGTCACTCGGCCGTGCAGCACGTGGAGCGTGGCCTCGCCCGGGCTCTCGTGCTCCTCCAGCTCCTGGCCGGCGGTCATCGCGATGAGCGTCTGGCGCAGCTGGTGCTCGTGGCCGCCGTAGACCGTCGTGGCGCTGCGGCCGCTGGACGCCTGCCGGGCGGTTTCGAGCCGCTCCCGCACGAGGGCGGTCAGCGACGACTTCTCCATGGGCTCTCCTCGGGGCAGGTGGGTGGCGTCGACGTGCCGACTGTATGCCGTCGAGCCCGCCCTCGGCGCGACCGGGCCCACTGGCGGCCCCCCGGAGGGGTGCGGACGTGGTCCGGCGTTCTGCGGGAGACCTGGCGCGGCCTAGGTGCCGCGCACCTCGACCTCACTCGGCAGCACGTCGGCCACGAACCGGCGCAGCTCGTCGGCCGTCGTCGGGACGAGGCGCAGGCCGCTGCCGCCCGGCTCGACGAGCACGAGCCCGGCTGGCGTGTCGAGCACGGCAACCCGCCGGTTGGCCAGGCTCGCGAACCGGGTCGCCCAGAAGGCGTCGAGGACGGTGAAGCTCCACTGGCCGGCCGCGACGCAGGCCCCCCACGGCTCCCAGCTCGCCGGTGCGGCGGCGACGAGCGCCGCGGCGCCGCGCCGGCGTGCGTCGGGCGCCGGCGACGCCAGGTCGTCGAGGGTCTGCTCGCTCACCCCAGCGTCTCCGCCGGGGAGCGCCGGGCGGGAGCCGAGCCCCGCCAGCCGGACCGCTGCCTCCGGCACGTCGGCGACGGGGACGGCACGCAGCTCGTAGGTCCCGTCGCCGAGGTCGACGAGCAGCCCCGTGACGCACGAGAGCCATCCCTGGTTGACGTGCACACCGGAGGCGGAGGCAACGGTCAGCGTGATCTGCGCGTGGGGGTGGGCCACGGCCTCCAGCGCTGGCCCGACCGCGGAGTGCGGCGCGCCGTCGACGAGCACTCCGGCCTCGCTCAGCCTGCGCACGTCGTCCGTGGCCGTCGTGACATGGCCGGCGGCGCGGTCGGCGAGCGCCAGGAAGGCGCCCGCGTCGAGCCGCAAGTCGCCGGTGTGCGGGTCGAACTGCACCGTCACGCCGCTCCTCCGTCGTTGCTGACGGGTCCCAGCGTAGGTGCCAGGTCCGGCCGTCGTGGGCTAGTGCTCGGATCCACGCGGATTCGGTTGTCTACCGCTCTATTCCTCAATGCCTAGAAGCCGCTAGAGGATGTCATCCACGGCGGCAGCGGTGTC
>CALMNV010000022.1 GCA_937873285.1 uncultured Intrasporangium sp.
ACGGAGCCTCGGAAGGGCCGGGTCGCCGCCCGGCCGCCTCGCGAGGCCATGCGGGCTCCCCCGGCCGCCAGGCGGGCGCTGCTGGTGGAGGCTCGGCCCACGCCGCGGCGCAGCCGGCGTGAAGCCGCCGCGCGCCGACCCCGTCGCCGGGAGACGCCGGGGGCCGCCGGCCCGCCCGGGGCTACGCCGCTGTCCACGACCACATCTTGCCTTGCCGCACAGACAACGGCCCGGCGACACCTGGCAGCGGAGAGGAGCGGGCGCCTCGCGGCTCTCGAGGCCCAAGGACAATGGCGGCATGACACCCACGCGGCCCGTCGAGACCTGGCTCACCGACATGGACGGGGTGCTCGTCCACGAGGAGGAGGCGATCCCGGGGGCCGCCGAGTTCCTCGCCCGGCTGCAGGAGCTCGGCAGGCGCTACCTCGTCCTGACGAACAACTCGATCTTCACGCCACGGGACCTGCGGGCCCGGCTGCTGGGAAGCGGCATCGACGTCCCCGAGGACCGCCTCTGGACCTCCGCCCTGGCCACCGCACAGTTCCTCGCCGACCAGCGGCCCGGCGGGTCGGCATACGTCGTGGGGGAGGCCGGCCTGACGACGGCCCTGCACGACGTCGGCTACACGTTGACGGACCGGCGACCGGACTACGTGGTGCTGGGGGAGACGCGCACCTACTCCTTCGAGTCGATCACCCGGGCCATCCGCCTCATCGAGGGCGGCGCGCGTTTCCTCGCCACCAACCCGGACCCGAGCGGACCCAGCCAGCAGGGGACGCTGCCGGCGACCGGGTCGGTGGCGGCGCTCATCACGACGGCCACCGGGCGTCAGCCCTACTTCATCGGCAAGCCGAACCCGCTCATGATGCGCAGTGCCCTGAACCGCCTGGAGGCGCACAGCGAGACGACGGTGATGGTGGGCGACCGGATGGACACCGACATCGTCTCCGGGCTCGAGGCAGGGCTGCGCACCGTGCTGGTCCTCACCGGCTCGACGCGACCGGAGCAGGTCGAGCGCTTTCCCTTCCGCGCGAGCCGCGTCGTCGACTCCGTGGCCGACCTGCTCGCGCTCGTCGAGTGAGCGGGACGGCCTGAGGGGGCGACGGCGCACCCCGGCCCGGCAACGGCCTCACCCGGCGAGGAAGCTCAGCCGCACCAGCCGCTCCGGGTTGTCGACGTTGAGGTCCACGAGGCAGATGCTCTGCCAGGTGCCCAGGGCGAGCGCGCCATCCACGACGGGCACGGTGGCATAGGGGGTAACGAGCGCGGGCAGCACATGCGAGCGGCCGTGCCCGCGGGTGCCGTGCCGGTGTCGCCACCGGTCGTCGGCGGGCAGCAGCTCGCGCAGCGCGCCCAGCAGGTCCTCGTCGCTGCCGGCGCCCACCTCGAGCAGGGCGATGCCGGCCGTGGCGTGCGGCACGAAGACGTGCAGCAGGCCGTCGCCCATCCCCGCGACATGGCGGCGGCAGTCGTCGGTGAGGTCGAGCACCACCTCGTCGTGCCCAGTCCGGTAGGTCCGCGTCTCGGTGCGCATGCCCCTCATGATGACCGGTCACTGTCCGCTCAGCGGCCCCCGGCTCGGCCTCGTGGAGGGTTGTAGCCCCTATGAGGGCCACAACCCTCCACGGGAGGGCGATCGAGGCACCAAGCGCCCGGGCAGACGCGCCGGATCAGTAGTACCAGGGGAACGGCGACCAGTCGGGCTCCCGCTTCTCGAGGAACTGATCCCGGCCCTCCACCGCCTCGTCGGTCATGTAGGCCAGCCGCGTCGCCTCGCCGGCGAAGACCTGTTGGCCCATGAGCCCGTCGTCGGTGAGGTTGAAGGCGAACTTCAGCATCCGCTGCGCCTGCGGGGACTTGCCCATGATCTCCGTCGCCGCCTGCAGGGCCACCGTCTCGAGCTCGGCGTGGTCGGCGACGATGTTGACGGCGCCCATCCGGTGCATGTCCTCGGCCGAGTAGGTGCGACCGAGGAAGAAGATCTCGCGGGCGCGCTTCTGCCCCACCATCTTGGCGAGGTATGCCGAGCCGTACCCGGCGTCGAACGAGCCCACGTCGGCGTCGGTCTGCTTGAAGCGCGCCTCCTGGCGCGACGCGATCGTCAGGTCGCACACGACGTGCAGCGAATGCCCCCCGCCCGCAGCCCACCCGCCGACCACCGCGATCACGATCTTGGGCATGGTGCGGATGAGCCGCTGGACCTCGAGGATGTGCAGCCGGCCGCCGTGCGCCTGCGCCCGCGCCGTGTCGACGCCGGCGGACGTGGCGTCGGCATCGGCCGCGGTGGCGTACTGGTAGCCGGAGCGGCCGCGGATGCGCTGGTCGCCGCCCGAGCAAAACGCCCACTTGCCGTCCTTGGCCGACGGGCCGTTCCCCGTGATCAGCACGACGCCGACGTCCGGCGTGCTCCGGGCATGGTCGAGGGCACGGTAGAGCTCGTCGACGGTGTGCGGGCGGAAGGCGTTGAGCACCTCCGGCCGGTCGAACGCCACCCGCACGACGCCCGACTCGGGTGCCGGCCGGCCCGGCACCGGACGGCGCCGATGGTAGGTGATGTCGGTGAGCTCGAAGCCGGGCACGGCGTCCCACGCCTCCGGGTCGAAGATCTCGCTCACGGCGCCCTCGGTCACGGGGCGAGGATAGTGCGCCGCCGGGCGGCCGGACGCTACGGTCAGGTGATGGCCCTGCGGTGGTACTCCGTCGTCGTCGACTGTCGCGACATCGCGGCCCAGGCCCAGTGGTGGGCGGCGGCCCTGGACTGGGTGATCGTCTACGAGGACGAGCATGAGGTGGCGGTCATCCCGAGGCACATGAGCGCCGACCCGGTCGAGGCGGGCGAGTGGCACCGGCAGTGGCCCGGTCTCGTCTTCGTCCCCGTGCCGGAGCCGAAAGGGGCCAAGAACCGCCTCCACCTCGATCTCGCGCCCCACTCGAGCCAGGACCGGGAGGCCGAGATCGCCCGGCTGCTCGGCCTGGGAGCGACCCGGGTAGACGTGGGCCAGGGGCCGGAGGTGACCTGGACGGTGCTTGCCGACCCCGAGGGCAACGAGTTCTGCGTCCTGTCGTCCCGGGAGCGCTGACCTGCCGCTCGTCGGCCGCTGCGACCGGAGACCTCACCGGCGCTGCGACCCGCCGGGCTATCGTCGCCGTATGCCGACCCCGCCCTTCGTGACGCAGCTGCGCCGCCACATCGGCCACGACCTGCTGTGGCTTCCCGGCGCGACCGCGGTCGTGGTCCGGCACGGCGGCGCGACGCCGGAGCTGCTGCTCGTGCGCCGCGCGGACAACGGGGCCTGGACGCCCGTGACCGGCATCGTCGACCCGGGGGAGGACCCGCACGTCGCGGCCGTGCGCGAGGTGCTGGAGGAGGCCTGCGTGGTCGCCGAGGTCGAGCGTCTCGTCTGGGTGGCGGCTGGCGACGTCGTCACCTATCCCAACGGTGACCGCGCCCAGTTCCTCGACCACACGTTCCGCTGCGCCTGGGTCTCCGGCGACCCGACCCCCGGTGACGACGAGAGCACGGCCGCCGGCTGGTTTCCCATCGACGCTCTGCCGCCGATGCCCGAGCGCCACCGTCTCCGGGTCGAGTGGGCGCTCGCCGACGAGCCGGGGGTGCGGCTCGGCTCCGGCGACGTCGCGACCCGGCGGTGAACCCAGCCGTGGGTGTCGAGACTCCTCCCGAGCGTGCGGAGTTGCTCGCCGGGCTGCACGTGGTGTCGATCCCCATGCGCGTGCGCTTCCGCGACGTCGGGCACCGCGAGGCAGTGCTCTTCGAAGGTCCTTGCGGCTGGGGCGAGTTCGCGCCCTTTCTGGAGTATGCGGATGTGGAGGCCGCTCGCTGGCTGGCCGCTGCGCTGGAGGCGGCGTATGCCGGGTGGCCGGCTCCGCGCCGCGACGTCGTGCCGGTCAACGCGACGGTGCCTGCGGTCGCCCCCGAGCAGGTCCCAAGCGTGCTGGCCAGGTTCGACGGCTGCACCACCGCCAAGGTCAAGGTCGGGGAGCGGGGGCAGGGCCTCGCCGACGACGTCGCCCGCGTCGCCGCCGTGCGCGACGCGCTGGGCGCCTCGGGCCGGGTCCGGGTCGACGCGAACGGGGCCTGGGACGTCGCTTCGGCGGTGGAGGCGCTGACCGCCCTGTCGGCCTTCGACCTGGAGTATGCCGAGCAGCCCTGTGCCACCCTCGAGGAGCTCGCCGCGCTGCGGATCCGACTGGCCCGCAGCGGCGTCGATGTCGCCATCGCCGCCGACGAGTCGATCCGCAAGGCCGAGGACCCGCTGCGGGTCGCCGTCGCGGGGGCAGCCGACCTCGTCGTCGTGAAGGTCGGACCCCTCAGCGGTGTGCGCCACGCGCTGGAGGTCGTCGAGTCGAGCGGCCTTCCAGCCGTGGTGTCCTCGGCCCTCGACACCTCTGTCGGCATCGCTGCTGGCGTGGCGCTCGCAGCCGCCCTGCCGACGCTCGAGCACGCGTGCGGGCTTGGCACGGTGGGACTGCTCTGCGCCGATGTCGCCAGCGAGCCGCTCCAGCCGGTGCAAGGCGTGCTGCGCCCCAGCCGTCCGCAGCCGACGGCGGACGCGCTGCTGGGCTTGGCCGCCCCCGAGCACCGGCGCCGATGGTGGGTGGAGCGGGTCAGTCGCTGCCTGGACCTGCTTGCGGCGCAGTCGAGTCCGGCGTGATCACGGCCTGCCTCAACGGAGACCGAGCCCGCGGCGCCCACCCCAGGCTGCCGGTCACCCCGGAGGAGCTCGGACTCGACGCCGCACGGGCCGTGGCCGCCGGAGCCACCATGGTGCACGTGCATCCGCGGGACGCCGCGGGTCGGGAGAGCCTGTCCGCTGCCGATGTCGTCGCAGCGGTGTCGGCCATCCGCAGAGCCTCCCCAGGCGTCAGGGTCAGCGTCACGACCCGTGAAGGCATCGCACCGGACGAGCACGCCAGACTGCGGTTGCTGTGGGACTGGCCCGAGCCGGCAGAGGGCGGTCCCGACAGCGCGAGCGTCAACTGGCACGAGCCGGGCGCCGTGGAGCTCGCCCGCCTGCTGCGGGCCCGCGATGTCGGGGTCGAGGCGGGCATCTGGACGCCGCGCGCGGCCACCGCGTTCGTCTCGACGCCGTGGCCGTGGCAGGTGGAGCGGGTGCTCGTCGAGGCCATCCCCGGGTCGAGCCCCGGCGCCAACCCGGGCTGGTCGGTCGAGCGCATCCTCGCCGCGCTCGGAAGGGTGCCGGCACCCCTGCTCGTGCACGGCGAGCGGGCCTGGGCGTGGCCGGTGCTGAGGTGGGCGCAGGCGGCCGGCCATGATGTGCGGATCGGCTTGGAGGACACGCTCCGGCTGCCGACCGGGCGCGAGGCGCGCGACAACGCCGAGCTCGTCGCCGCGGCCCATAGGCCCTGACCTCCCGGACCGGTGGGACGGCGTGCGCAGCTGACCACTCGACGAGGGGGGACACACAGTCGAGTGGTCAGTTGCGTGCACCGTCGAGTGGCCAGTTGCGTGCACCGTCGAGTGGCCAGTTGCGTGCATGGTCGAGTGGCCAGTTGCGTGCATGGTCGAGTGGCCAGTTGCGTGCACGGTCGGGTGGCCAGTTGCGTGCACGGTCGGGTGGTGTGCAGAAGTGGCCACTCGACGAGGGGGGGACGCGCGGTCGGGTGGCCAGTTGCGTGCACGGCCGGGTGGTGCGCGGAAGTGGCCACTCGACGAGGGGGGCGGCGCGGTCGAGTGGTCAGTTGCGCGCGGTCGGGTGGTGTGCGGAAGTGGCCACTCGACGAGCGGGGGGACTCGGGGTCAGGAGGAGGCGTCGACGTCCCGGGCGAGCTGGCGCAACCAGGCGGCCTCGGCTCGCCGGTCAGCGCGCGAGACGGGCACCTCGAGCACCCGGACGCCGTCGGGCTGCTCGGTCAGCGCGGCGGCGAGGCGGTCGAGCTCGGTCACCCGCTCGTATGCCGCCGAGTGGGCTCGGCAGAGCGCCTCGAGGTCGGTGCCGTGCGGGGTGCCGAAGACCCGCTCGAAGGCCTCGGCGTAGCGCTGGTTGCCCTGCTCCAGCGTGGCGAAGATGGCCCCCCCGTCGTCGTTGAGGACGACGAGCGTCAGGTCGGGGCGCCGCTCGACGGGGCCGAGGAGCAGCCCGTTGCTGTCGTGCAGGAACGTCAGGTCCCCCAGGTAGGCGATGGAGCGCGTCGCGCGGGGACGGCCCAGCGCCACGCCCACCGCCGTGGACACCAGCCCGTCGATGCCGGCCAGCCCGCGGTTGCCGACGACGAAGCGGTGCTCGTGCGCCGGCCAGGGCGTGGCCATGACGTCGAGGTCGCGCACCGGGTTGGACGAGCCGACGACGAGCGTCGTGCCGGCGATGACGGCGTCGGCCACGACGGCCGCCACGGCGAGCGGCACCCGGCCGCGGTCGCTCAGGCCTCGGTCGACGAGCCGCGCGAGCGCCGCGTCGGCCCAGCGCCAGCGCTGCACCCACTCGGGGTCGCCGGGGGCCTCGGCGACCGGCACGCCGTCGAGGTGGCGAGCGACCCGTCCGGGGTCGGTGGCGACGCCGTCACGTCCGCGCACCGCGAGCACCTCCAGCCGCGGGTCGCTGATGAGCGCGGTGACAGGCCGGGACAGGGTGGGCCGGCCGACCACGACGACGCGCTCGACCTCCGTGCGCAGCGCCGTGGCGAGCAGGGGGCGGTAGGTGCGAATCGCGTGGCGCCCGACCCGCGCGCCCGACGTCGGCTCGGCCAGCAGCGGCCAGTTCCCCGCCTCGGCGAGCAGCCGCGCCGCCGGCCCGGCGTCGTCACCGGCGACGACCACGGTCCGCGGACCGGGCGAAAGCGTCTCGCCGCCGCGCTCGGGCGGCGCCGAGTCGACCGGTCCGGCAACCGGATCCACATCCTCGGGCGGAGACCACCACGTCGTGGAGTCCGGGTCGGCGGGAAGGAGGTCGCCGTCCAGCTGGACATTGACCTGGGTCGGGCCGATGGCGGTGCACGCGGCCACTGCGGCCGCCGCGACCTCGGCGTCCGTCGCTCCGGGCGCGAGGTCATGGCACGGGGCGAAGGTGCCGAACAGGCCGGCCTGGTAGGTGGTCTGGTTGGCGCCGGTGCCGCGCAGCCGCTCCGGGCGGTCGGCGCTCACGACGACGAGACGCCGCCCGGTGTGGAACGCCTCCATGACCGCCGGGAGGAGGTTGCCCACCGCCGTCCCTGAGGTGGTCACGACGGCGACCGGGCGCCGAGAGCCGGTGGTGAGCCCCAGGGCCAGGTATGCCGCCGAGCGCTCGTCGACGCGCACGTGCAGCCGCAGGTCACCGGCCCGGTCGGCGGCGTGCAGCGTGAGCGCGAGCGGTGCCGAGCGGGATCCCGGGGCGAGGACGACGTCCCGCACGCCCGCGGCATACAGCTGCTGGACGACCGCCTTGGCCAGCTGGGGCGCGGTGCGACCGGGCGTCACGGGGCCGCGCTGGTCAGTGCGTCCCGCATCGGCACCAGCTTGGCGACCGACTCGGCCACCTCCGACTCCGGGTCGGAGCCGGCGACGATGCCGCACCCGGCATAGAGGCGGATCTGCGACGGGTCCTCCGCCGCAAGGGCGCCGCACCGCAGGGCGATGCCCCAGGCGCCGTCGCCGGAGGCGTCCATCCACCCGACGGGCCCGGCGTAGCGCCCGCGGTCCATGTGCTCGAGCTCGCCGATGAGGCGCACCGCGTCCGCGGTGGGGGTGCCGCCCACCGCCGCCGTCGGGTGGAGCGAGGCCGCCAGGGCGAGCGAGCTGACGTCGTCGGCCGCCACCGCCGCGACGTCGGTGGCGAGATGCATGACGTTGGGCAGGTGCAGGACGAACGGCGCCTCGGGCACGTTCATCGACGAGCAGTGCGGCGCCAGGGCCTCGGCCACGGAGCGCACGGCATACTCGTGCTCCTCGAGGTCCTTGGACGAGCGGGCCAGCGACGCGGCGAGCGCCAGGTCCTTGGCGTCGTCGCCCGTCCGGCGGATCGTCCCCGCGAGCACGCGCGAGGTCACGAGCCCCTGGTCGCGCCGCACGAGCAGCTCCGGGGTGGCGCCGACGAGGCCGGCGACCGCGAAGACCCATGTGTTCTCGTAGCGCTCGGCCAGCCGGCGCAGCAGCCAGCGGGCGTCGATCGGTGCATCGGCGCTCGCGAAGAGGTCGCGGGCGAGGACGACCTTGTCGACCTCGCCGACGGCGATACGGCGCACCGCCTCGCTGACCGC
The DNA here is from genome assembly GCA_937873285.1 of uncultured Intrasporangium sp. GTDB lineage: Bacteria > Actinomycetota > Actinomycetes > Actinomycetales > Dermatophilaceae > CALMNV01. The sequence continues at coordinate 8,215 of CALMNV010000022.1, forward strand.
CGAGGCGTAGTCGGCCAGTGGCACGGCTCCGTCCGCAAACACCACGCGCGTCGGGGCGACGGGCTCGCTCGCCGCAGAGGGCGGCTCCGCGGGGGGCAGGTGCGGCTCCGGGGTGACGGTCGTCAGCCAGGAACGACCGTCGCGGCGGGCCAGCACGCACGACGGGACGACGAGGCGAGCCGGCTCCGCAGAGTCGTCGGCGAACGGGAACGAGCCGAAGCAGACGAGCCCGCTCCCCGGCCTGCGCACGTCGTCGCGCACGACGGCGGCGGCGGCGACCGCGCGCCACCACGCGTCCGCTGCGGCGAAGCGCTCCGGCCCGGTGGCCGTGAAGCCGAGCGCCTGGCCCCAGCCCACCAGCCCCTCGCCGCGGCGCACCCACGAGAGCACCTCGGAGGAGGGGACGTCACCGGGCAGGTGCTCCAGCAGCGCACGCCCCGCAGGCAGCGGGACGGAGCGCACGACGAGCGCGTCCGCGGCAGCCGAGGAGGAGGCGGGAAGGGACGACATCGCCTGCCACTCTACGGCCGCGGGACCACGCCCCGGAGCGACGGTCCCCGATGCGAGGATGGCCGCATGACCCGGGCCCAGCTGGACAAGAAGCCGGTCGACGTGGCGTCGATGTTCGACGACGTCGCCGAGAGGTACGACCTGACCAACGACGTCCTCTCGCTCGGCCAGGACCGCCTGTGGCGCCGGGCGGTGGTGCGGGCGGTGGCCGCCGTCCCGGGGGAGCGGGTGCTCGACATCGCAGCGGGCACCGGCACCTCCAGCGAGCCGTTCGCCGACGCCGGCATCGACGTGGTGCCCGCGGACTTCTCCCTCGGGATGCTCCGGGTGGGCAGACGCCGGCGCCCCGACCTCGCCTTCGCCGCCGCCGACGCCATGGCCCTGCCCTTCGCCGACGACTCCTTCCACGTCGTGACGATGAGCTTCGGGCTGCGCAACGTCGCCGACCCGCCGGCAGCGCTGCGCGAGTTCCTCCGTGTGACGAAGCCGGGCGGCCGGCTGGTCGTCTGCGAGTTCAGCCAGCCCGTGGGCCGGGTCTTCCGCACGGTCTACACCAACTACCTCATGCGAGCCCTGCCTTCGATCGCCCGCCGCACGTCGAGCAACCCGGAGTCCTACGTCTATCTCGCCGAGTCGATCCGCGCCTGGCCGCCGCAGGGCCAGCTCGCCCAGACCATCGAGCGGGCCGGGTGGACGCGGGCCGGCTGGCACAACCTCACGGGCGGGATCGTGGCGCTGCACACCGCGACCAAGCGCTCCTGACGGCTGGGGCGGCCCACGAGGATGCTGGCCGGCCGGCCCGAGGGTCTAGACTTCCGGGGCGGCTCGTGAAGCAGTTCACAAGCAGCCGCGCCGACCAGCACGACGCGAACACGCAGGGAGCCATGAGCAGTCCGAGCAGTCCGATCGGCACGAGCGGCACGAGCGGTCCGGCCGACCAGGACGCCCACCTGAGCGCCGACGTCGTCGTCGTCGGCGCCGGTCCGGCCGGCTCGGCCACGGCGGCATACCTGGCGATGGCCGGGCTCGACGTCCTCGTCCTCGACAAGACCCACTTCCCGCGCGAGAAGGTCTGCGGTGACGGCCTGACCCCCCGCGCAGTGCGGGAGCTGATCAGCCTGGGCGTGCCCACGCCGGAGGCGGACGGCTGGGTGCGCAACAAGGGGCTGCGCATCCTCGGCGGCGGGAGGCGGCTGGAGCTCGACTGGCCGGACAGCACGGCCTTTCCGCCCTACGGCCTCGTGCGCACCCGGCTCGACTTCGACGACATCCTCGCCCGCAACGCCGTCGCCCACGGGGCGCGGCTGCGCCAGGGCTGCTCGGTGACCGGTCCCATCACGGACGCCCGCGGCCGCATCGTCGGGGTCACCGCTCGCCGGGTGGACCCAGCAGGACGGGCGACCGGCGAGACCACCGACGTCCACGCCCCGCTCGTCGTCGCCGCCGACGGCAACTCCTCACGCCTCTCCCTGGCGATGGGGCGGCAGCGACGCGACGACCGGCCCATGGGGGTCGCCGTGCGCACCTACTACACGAGCCCGCGCACCCACGACGACTACCTCGAGTCGTGGCTGGAGCTCTGGGCGCAGGACCCGGAGACCGGCCGCGACCTGCTGCTGCCCGGCTACGGCTGGATCTTCGGCGTCGGTGACGGCACCTCGAACGTCGGGCTGGGCATCCTCAACACCTCCAAGGCGTTCGGCACCGTCGACTACAAGGACGTCATGCGGCGCTGGGTCGACACGCTGCCCGGTGACTGGACGATGGGCGAGGCCACGATGACCCAGCCGATCCGGGGGGCCGCCCTGCCGATGGGCTTCAACCGGCAGCCGCACTACGCCGACGGCCTGCTCCTCGTCGGCGACTCCGGCGGCATGGTCAACCCGTTCAACGGCGAAGGCATCGCCTACGCCATGGAGTCCGGGCGGCTCGCGGCCGAGATCGTGGCGGCTGCGTTCGCCCGGCCCGACGACGCCGGACGCGAGCGGGTCCTGCACTCCTACAACGTCCGGATGAAGCAGGCGCTCGGCGGCTACTACACGCTGGGGCGCCACTTCGCCACGATCATCGGCCACCCCGAGGTGATGCGGCTCGCGACGAAGCACGGCCTGCGCCGCACGACGCTGATGCGTCTGCTGCTCAAGATCATGGCCAACCTGGCCGAGCCCGGCGGGCGGGGCGCCAGCGACCGCGTCATCAACGCCCTGTCCAGGATGGCGCCGGACGCATGAGAGCCGGTTAGCAGGTCCGACAGGCCCGAGCGAGGCCTCGCGCGACTCGCCGGGCCGCTGCATAGGATGGGCCCGGCGCGCGTTTCCATCGACCGAAAGGGGAGGACCGGAGGATGAGCCAGCCCTACGTTCCCATTCTCTTCATGCTGGCGCTCGGCTTCGGTTTCGCGGCCCTGTCCGTCGGCACGTCCATGGTCGTCGGTCCCAAGCGCTACAACCGCGCCAAGCTCGAGGCCTACGAGTGCGGCATCCAGCCGACCCCGCATGCGACCGGCGGCGGGCGGGTGCCGGTCAAGTACTACCTCACCGCGATGCTCTTCATCATCTTCGACATCGAGAGCGTCTTCCTCTACCCCTTCGCGGTCGCCTTCAACAAGCTCGGCCTCTTCGCCCTCGTCGAGATGGTCCTGTTCATCCTCACCGTCTTCGTCGCCTACGCCTACGTGTGGCGGCGCGGCGGCCTCGAGTGGGACTAAGGAGTACACAGATGGGTCTGGAAGAGAAGCTTCCCTCCGGCTTCCTGCTCTCGACGGTCGAGGGGCTGGCCGGCTACATGCGCAAGGCGTCGATGTGGCCGGCCACGTTCGGGCTGGCCTGCTGCGCCATCGAGATGATGGCCGTCGGCACCCCCGACTACGACATCGCCCGGTTCGGGATGGAGCGGTTCTCGGCGACTCCCCGCCAGGCGGACCTCATGATCGTCGCCGGCCGGGTCAGCCAGAAGATGGCGCCGGTCGTGCGGCAGGTCTACGACCAGATGCCCAACCCCAAGTGGGTCATCGCCATGGGGGTCTGCGCGAGCTCGGGCGGCATGTTCAACAACTACGCCATCGTCCAGGGGGTGGACCACGTCGTGCCGGTCGACATCTACCTGCCGGGCTGTCCCCCCCGCCCGGAGATGCTGCTCCACTCGATCATCGAGCTGCACAAGCAGATCCAGAGCGAGCCGCTCGGGGTCAACCGGGAGGCAGCCGCCCGCGCCGCCGAGCAGGCCGCGCTGACCGCCACGCCCACCCACCAGCTGAAGGGCCTGCTGGCATGACCTCCGCCGAGCAGAAGACAGCCGAGCAGAAGACAGCCGAGCAGAAGACAGCCGAGCAGAAGACAGCCGAGCAGGCGCACGGCACCGGCCTGACGCCCAGCGAGCTCGAGCGGGTGCAGGCGGCCTCGGCCCCGCCGGGTGAGCCGATGGTCGTCGGCGTGCGCCGCGGCATGTTCGGCTACCGTGACGGCGCGGACACCTCCGGCTACGGCGGGCTGCTCGCCCCCATCGTCGTCGCCGGTCCGGCGCAGCGGCCCTACGGCGGCTGGTTCGACGGGTTCGTCGACGAGCTGGAGCGCGCCCTGGTGGGCAGCTCGGCCTCCATCGCCGAGGCGGTCCGCAGCGTCGTGGTCGACCGTGGGGAGCTGACCCTCCA
>CALMNV010000023.1 GCA_937873285.1 uncultured Intrasporangium sp.
CGGGCGCGCGTACCTGCAGGCGACGCGGGCCGGGGGCGAGTTCCAGCTGGCCACCATGATCGGCCCACGTGCCCACGAACTCGCCGTCGATGAAGAGTTGCGCGGCGGCTGGGCGGATCTCGAGCCGCAGCGTGCCGGTTTCCACTTCCGGCGCGGCGGACGGCGGCGCGGGCGCAGCGGCAATGACGCCGGGCGCAGCGGACTGCTGCCAGGGGGCGAATCCCCAGGCGTGCGGCGCCACGCCAAAGAACACGACGGCGGCCGGCGGGGCCAGCGCCCACCCGGGCGGCTCCGACCGCTGCGACGCCCGGAGCTAGGTGCGTTCACCCGGGCCTGGTCCACCCCCCTCCACCGGCTGCTCTACGACCCCGACGGGCGGCCGCTGCGCCTGAGGCTGCGCGGTCGGCTCTGACCCGGAGGCATGCCGGTCGCGGTGCGGGTCGGCCGCCTCGGGTGGGCGGCCACGGGTTGCGGCCAGGCTCGTCGCCGTGGTCACCGCGAGGACGCCGACGACAACGGCCAGGGAGACCAAGGTCGGGATCTCGGGCACCGCCGGCCAGCGCAGGTGCGCCCAGTGCATCGTCAGCTTGGCACCGATGAAGGCAAGGATGGCGGCCAGCCCGTAGCCCAGATGGACCAGCCGGCGCAGCGCCCCCTCCAGGACGAAGAAGAGCGCCCGCAGCCCGAGCAGGGCGAAGGCGTTGGTCGCGAAGACGAGAAACGGGTCGCCGGTGATGCCGTAGACGGCAGGCACCGAGTCGACGGCGAAGACGATGTCCGTGGCGAGCACCGCGACGACGACGAGGGCGAGCGGCGTCACCGCCCGGCGGCCTGCCACCCGCCCGAACATCCGGCCGCCCTCGTAGCCCTCGGTGACGGGAACGAACCGGCGCACCAGCCGGACGCTTCTCAGGCGGTCGGGGTCGGGTGCGTGGTCGGTGCCGCGCACGGCGTCCCGCAGGATCTTGACCGCGGTGGCGACGAGCACGAGCCCGAAGACGAGGAAGGTCCAGTCGAAGCGTGCGATAGCGGCGGCGCCGAGCGCGATGAAGATGCCGCGCAGCACCAGGGCGCCGACGATGCCGTAGAGCAGGACCCGCTGCTGCAGAGTCCGGGGCACGGCGAAGCTGGCGAGCAGGAGCATGAAGACGAAGAGGTTGTCGACGCTGAGCGACTTCTCGACGAGGTAGCCGGTCAGATACTCCACGCCCCGCTCCGAGCCGAAACGCGACCATACGAAGGCCCCGAAGCCCAGCGGCAGCGCGACATAGAAGGCCGACCAGACCACTGCCTCGCGCATCGACACCTCGTGGGGGCGCCGCGTGATGAGGAAGTCGAGCACGATGAGGGCGAGCACCCCGCCGAGGGTCAGCGCCCACAGGGTGGGGCTGCCCACGGTGGTGTCCGCGGCTGCGGGGGCGAGGGGCGCGGCCGGCGCGGAAGCGAGCGCGGCCGGCAGGAGTGCAACAGGCGGGGCGGGCATGGCGTCTCCTCAGACAGTGCGTCTGAGGTCTCCTCCGCCCCTGGGGCGCTCGTCCGAGGCGGGCCGTGGGGGCCGCCGTAGTGACCGGTGCGAGGCTTGCGAGTACTCCCCTCGCCGGTGAGCCTAGCAGAGGCAGCGCCGCGGTCGCCTTGTCCGCGCCGCCCTGACGTGCGGGAGCGCGGACGTGCCTGCGCACCTCGCCGACACCCCTGCGCCGCGGGCCCGGTGTCAGAGCCGGGCGAGGGTGGCATCGTCGCAGCGACCGCCGAAGAAGCGCTGCAGTGCCGTGTCGAGCAGCCGGGCCGGCGCGGCGTCGTCATCGGCGGCGCATCGGAACAGCGTGAGGCTGGAGCGCAGCTTCTGCGCGTCGACCGGTCCGAGCACCTTCTCCGCGTCTGCGGTGTCCAGCTCGAGCAGCGCCTCGACACACTGCAGCAGCCGCGGCCCGAGCGTCGGGTGGAGCAGGTAGGCCCGTGCCTCTGCGAGGTCGGCCACGGCATACCGCTGCGCGGTCGCGCTGCGCCCCAGCCCGGCCACCTGAGGGAAGACGAACCACATCCAGTGCCCGCGCTTGCGCCCCCGGCGCAGCTCGGCCAGGGCGGCGGCATACGTGTCGGAGGCCTCCTGAGCCGCGACGAACCGGTGGAGGTCGAAGGGGTCGCCCATGCCTCCATGGTGCTCCCTCCCTATCGTGGTCGGCGTCCGCCCGCCGTCGTGGCATGGCGGTCCACCCTGAGGAGGGACCATGACGGCTGCGCAGGTGCTGGCCCCCATCGTGCGCGCCGCGCTCGGGACCGCGCTTCCGGTGCGCATCGACTGCTGGGACGGCAGCACGCTCGGACCAGCCGACGCGCCGCTGCACGTGCGCTTCGTCTCACGACGCGCCCTGCGCCGGCTCCTCTGGGCGCCGAACGAGCTCGGCTTCGCGCGCGCCTACGTCTCGGGAGACGTGCTCGTCGAAGGCGACCTCGTGACCGCCTTGACCCGCCTCGACGAGTTGGCCGACCCCGTCCGCGGCCGTCGAGAC
>CALMNV010000024.1 GCA_937873285.1 uncultured Intrasporangium sp.
TCGACAGGGGCTGGCGGCGTTAGGCGGGGACGATGAGACCCGTCGTCGCGCGGGCGCGCGCTAGCCGGTCGGTCACGTCCGCCCAGTTGACGACGTTCCACCACGCCTTGACGTAGTCGGCCTTGACGTTCTCGTACTGCAGGTAGTACGAGTGCTCCCACATGTCGAGCATGAGCACGGGGATCTGCCCGACCGGGACGTTGCCCTGCTGGTCGAACAGCTGCATCACGTTGAGCCGCTCGCCGATGGTGTCCCAGGCGAGGATCGACCACCCGGAGCCCTGGATGGCGTTGGCGTTGCCGTTGAAGTGCGCCTTGAACGACTCGAAGCCGCCGAAGAACTCGTCGATCGCCGCCGCGACCTCGCCCTCGGGGTTGCCGCCGCCGTCGGGCGACATGTTCCGCCAGAAGACGGAGTGGTTCGTGTGCCCGCCGAGGTGGAAGGCAAGGTTCTTCTCCACCCCGTTGACCGCGGCGAAGTCGCCGCTGGCGCGCATCTCCTCGAGCTTGGCGACCGCGGCGTTGGCGCCGTCGACGTAGGCCTGGTGGTGCTTGCCGTGGTGCAGCTCCATGATGCGGGCGCTGATGTGCGGCTCGAGGGCGGCGTAGTCGTAGGGGAGTTCGGGAGGCGTGTAAGCGACAGGAGTTCGTCTCGTTGGACCCGATTCGGCCCCGCCACTCTATGCCGCCCACCCGCTGCCGTCGCGGGAGCGGGGGGACCCGCCCGCGCAGCGAGACGGCGCGCCGGCGCGCTCGGCGGCATACCCCTCCTGCCGCCGCCGGTTGCAGGCGGCCATGATGGTCCCGTGACGACGGCCAGCCCGAGGAACGAGACCTGGCAGAGCTGGAGCCGGCGGCTGGCGGATGAGCTGCGCGCGCTGAGCGACGGCGGCTGGCTGACCCTGTCGATCCAGCCGGCTCGCGACGCGCCACCCACCGACGTGCCCACGCGCGGCTGGCGGAGGTTGCGGCGCCGCGCGGGCCGTATGCCGCCGGGCCGGCTTCCGGCGCCGAGCGAGGCCTTTGTGCAGGTCCGGCTGCTGGAGGGGCGGCTCGCGCTGGAGTGCATCGCCGACACGCAGTTCGAGGGGGTGAGCGACCTCACCGACGCGCAGCAGCGCCGGCTGGTGGACCTCGGCTGGGAGCAAGACGGCCGGGAGCCGTCCTTCAGCCGCACCTTCGAGCCGGTCGAGCACTACGCGGAGCAGGCGGCCGGCCTGCTCACGGCTACGGTGCGCGATGTCCTCGGGGCGCCGGCCCCGGACGCGGTCGAGCTGCGCCGCCCCTGTTGAGCCCGGGCGCCCCCGGACCCTCGGCACGGCTGCCACGTGGCGACGGTCACGATCACCCGGCCACCGAGTCGGCTCGACAGGCCGCCGGCTCAGCCACCAGGGCGGCCGGACCGCTCGGTCGCGGCCGGTCAGCGAAAGGACATGTGCTCCCTGACGTCCGCGCGCATCATCTCCCAGCGGTCGCGCAGGTAGTTGTGCCGCATCACCCACGGCCCCTCGTGGCCCTGCGACGGCAGCGATCCCTCAGCTCGCCTGACGTAGCTCGACGTGAGGGGCAGCAAGGGCCGCGGCTCGAGGCCGGCGGGGGGCACCGGCATGGCGACTGTCCAACCCTGCGCGTCCATGGTGCCCAGCAGCCGGCAGACGTACTGCGCCGCGAGGTCCGCCCGCAGCGTCCAGGCGGCGTTGACGTAGCCCAGCGAGACGGCGACGTTGGGCACGCCGCCGAGCAGGGTGCCGCGGTAGAGGAACAGGCTCGCGAGGTCCTGTCTCACACCGTCGATGTCGAGGCGGATGCCGCCCGCGAGGCGGACTCGCAGCCCCGTCGCTGCGACCACGATATCGGCGGCGAGCTCGCGACCGGAGGACAGCCGAATGCCGTTCGTGGTGAAGCGCTCGAGCGTGTCCGTGACGATGTCCGCCCGGCCGTCCCGGAGAGCGGCATACAGGTCACCCCCGGGCGCCACGCACAGTCGCTGGTCCCAGGGGCGGTAGCCGGGGGTGAAGTGCTCGCGGACGGCGCTCGCGTCGCCCAAGGCACGGTGGGCGGCGCGGCGCAGCAGCGAGCGAGCGACCGCTGGTCGGCGACGCGTCAGCTCGTAGAAGCCGGCGTGCGTCAGGATGTTCTTCCACCGGATGAGCCGCCCCGCCGCCTGTGAGGGCAGGACGCGGTGGGCCCATCCGACCACCGCGTCCCGGCACGGCACCGGCATGACCCAGCTCGGTGTGCGCTGCAGCATCGTGACCTGCGCGCCCCTCTGGGCGAGCGCCGGCACGAGGGTCACTGCCGTGGCGCCGGAGCCCACGACCACGGCACGTCTTCCTCGCACCCTCAGGTCCGGGGGCCAGAGCTGCGGGTGGATGATCTGCCCGGCGAAGTCCGCCTCGCCGGGGAAGTCGGGCAGGTGGGGCCTTTCGTAGTCGAAATACCCGGTCGCCAGGTAGAGGAAGCGGCAGGTCAGCCTCTCGCGGCGGCCGTCGGCCCCGACCTGCACCGTCAGCGTCCATCGAGCCGTCGCGCGTGACCACGATGCGGCGATCACCTTGTGCCGGAAGCGGATGCGAGCAGCAAGCCCGTGGCGCTCCGCGACACCGTCGATGTAGCTGCGGATCTTGTCACCGTCCGCGACGGTCTCGGCGCCGGTCCACGGCTCGAAGGGGAAGCCCAGCGTCGACATGTCAGAGTCCGAGCGCACGCCGGGATAGCGAAAGAGGTCCCACGTGCCCCCACTCGCCTCACGTCCCTCGAGGATCGCCCAGCTTCGGCGTGGGTCGGCTTGTGCCAGACGGTAGCCCGCGGCGATGCCGGAGAGGCCCGCACCGACGACGACGACATCGAGATGCTCGCTCATCCGGCGAGCAGCTCGCGCACGCGCGGAGCCACCTCGGCGGCATACAGCCGGATCGACTCCATCCGTCGCTCGTGCGGCAGCGTGCCCACGCTGTACTTCAGCTGGAAGCGCGACGCCCCGAGCAGCCGCATCGTCGCCGCCACCTTGTGCGCGACGGTCTCCGGTGAGCCACAGTAGACCGCCCCCTCGGGGCCGGTCTGCGCGAGGGCCTGCTCGCGGGTCATCGGGGCCCAGCGGCGCTCTCGCCCGATGACGTTCATGTATGCCGTGAAGTGGCCGAGGAACTCCTCGCGCGCCTGCTCGTCGGTGGCCGCGACGTAGCCCGGCGAGTGCACCGAGACCGGCAGCGTCTCCCGGCCCGCCTGGGCCAGCGCCCGCCGGTAGAGGTCGGCGAGCGGCACGAACTGGCGCGCCGACCCGCCGATGTTGGCGATCACGATCGGAAAGCCGTAGCCCGCTGCCCGGACCACCGACTGCGGCGTGCCGCCCACCCCCACCCACGTCGTCAGCCGACCGGACTCGGTGCGCGGCTGGATCAGCTGGGCCTGCACCGGCGGACGGATGCTCCCCTTCCACGTGAAGGGCCGCTCCTGCAGGACCGCCGCGAGCAGGTCGAGCTTTTCGCTGAACAGCGTCTCGTAGTCCTGCAGGTCGAGACCGAAGAGCGGAAACGACTCGACGAACGAGCCTCGCCCCACGGTGACCTCCGCCCGCCCTCGCGAGATCGCGTCGATGGTCGAGAACCGCTCGAAGACTCGGATCGGGTCGTCCGACGACAGCACGGTGACCGAGGTGCCGAGCCGGATCCGCTCGGTCCGCCCGGCCAGGGCGGCCAGCACGATGTCGGGCGCCGACACCGCGTAGTCGACCCGGTGGTGCTCGCCGACGCCGAAGAAGTCCAGCCCCGAGCGGTCCGCCAGCTCTCCTTCGGCCATCACCTCACGGATGACGACGGCCGGATGCAGCGGCCGCCCGTCGGCGTCGTCGGCGATGTCGCCGAAGGTGTCGAGGCCGAGCTCGGGGCGCATGGCCCCATGGTAGGGACGCCCAGCACCGCCCAAGACCACGGGACCGGTCAGACGGCGTCAGACGGCGCGCCCTTGGGGCTGGGGGCTGCGCTTCGGGGCAGCAACTGCTGGGAGAGGAGCAGCCCATGCCCCGAAGCGCAGGCCGTCGCCCAAGTCAGCGCCCAACATGTCGCGCCGGGTCCGCGCCGAGTCCGTGGGCCACGTCGGCGATCTCCGGCAGGCCGGGCTCTCCCGCGCCGACGAAGGTGACGCCGTCGGTCAGGCCCGCCTCGGCGAAGAGCCGGTGGACCTTGGCGAGACCGGTCCGCAACGGCCGTGGCCGATCACCCGGAAGGTGCACAGCAGCGCGTGCTCCTTCTGCAGCAGGTCGTATGCCGCCGCGCCGCCGACTCCGAGCAGCGACGGGGCCGACCGCCGTGCCGTCAGGTCCCGATCCTGCCGCCTCGCTCGCCGGGGAGCCTCTCGCGGGCGCCGCGTGGCAGGTCTTCTCGCCGGGCAGCCTCTCGCGGGCGCCGCGTGGCAGGTCTTCTCAGCGGGCGTGGAAGGCGACGATCCGCTCGATCGCCTCACCCACCGCGGCCGAGCCGGCGGCGAAGCTCAGCCGCACCGACCGGGCCCCCGCCCGGTCGTCGAAGTCGACCCCGGGCGTGACCG
>CALMNV010000025.1 GCA_937873285.1 uncultured Intrasporangium sp.
GCGGCCTCGAAGTCGGCGATGAGCTTCTGCTCGACCGTCTTGGAGCTGCCCGGGTGGTTGCTCCAGAACTCGAGGGTGCCGCTGCCGGCACCCCCACCGGACGCGTTGCTGCCGCTCGGGCTCGTGCCCGTGCCCGCGCAGGCGGCGAGCCCGGCGGTGATGCCCGCGGCGCCCGTCAGGCCCAGGAAGCCCCGGCGAGAGATGCTGTTCATGTGGTGATGCCTTCCAGTGGTGGAGATGGATGGGTCAGCTCTTGACCGCGCCAGCCGTCAGACCCTTGATCATCTGGCGCTGCAGGAACAGGAAGAGGACGAGGATCGGGAGCATCGCCAGCACGGTCCCGGCCATGACCGGCCCCCAGTTGGTGACACCCTCGTTGTTCTGCAGGAGGGTGAGTCCTACGGGCAGCGGCGCCGTCCGCTCGTCGTCGGACATCAGGAACGGCCAGAGGTACTCGTTCCACTCGTTGACGACGGTGATGAGCGAGAAGGCGACGAGAGTCGGCCAGGACATCGGCATCACGACCCGCCACAGCAGCTTCATCGGGCCGGCGCCGTCGAGCCGGGCGGCCTCGATGATCTCGCCCGGCAGACCGAGGAACTGGTTGCGCATGAGGAACGTGCCGAAGGCTACCCCGGCGAGCGGGATGATGATGCCCTGGTAGGTGTTGCGCCAGCCGAGCTGGGCGACGAGGGCGTAGTTGGAGATGACGGTGATCTGGTTGGGCACCATGAGCGCCGCGATGACGACGAGGAACAGCACGCGTCGCCCCGGAAACCGCAGCAGCGCCAACGCGTATGCCGACAGCACCCCGAGCACGATCTTGACCGCCGAGGTCACCGCCGTGATGATGAAGGAGTTGCGGAAGTAGGCGAGCAGCGGGATCCGGGTGGTCACGTCGCCGTAGTTCTCCCCCGTCATCGGGTCCGGTAGCCACTGCGCTGGTCGGACGTAGATGTCCTGGCGCTGCTTGAGGGACGTGATCAGGATCCAGAAGAGCGGGACGGCGACGAGCAGCACGACGAGGGCCATCCCGACGTAGCCCGCGACGGTCCAGCCTCGGCCGCGGTAGTGCGAGGAGGATGCTTCCGCGCGTCGCTGCTCGCGGCGCCGTCGACGCCGGGAGGGCGGCGGGACCACGTCGTCGTCGTCCAGAGTGCCGATGACCGGAGCGGTGCTCATGCCTGGTGCCCCCTGTCCATGAACCGGACCTGCACGACGGTGACCGTGAGCAGGATGAGGAACATGACCGTGGCCACCGTCGCGCCGTAGCCGGCCCGCTGGTTGACGAAGGTCTCCTGGTAGACCTGGTAGACGAGAGTCGTCGTGCCGTTGCCGACCGGTCCGCCCCGGGTCATGACGTTGATGATGTCGAAGACCTGCACCGAGCTGAGCAGCACGGTGATCGACAGGAAGAACGTCGTCGGTCGCAGCTGCGGCATGAGCACCTTGCGAAACCGGGTCCAGGCTGACGCGCCGTCGATCTCGGCCGCCTCGTCGAGGTCGGCGCGCCGGCCCTGAAGGGCGGCGAGGTAGATGACGAAGGAGTAGCCCAGGTTCTTCCAGATGTAGGTCACGGTGACCATGAACAGGGCCCAGCCCGACTGCTGGTAGAAGTCCGGGACCTGCACCCCCACCCGCGCGGCGAGGTCGCGGATGAGCCCGAAGCTCGGGTCGAAGACGAACTGGAACGCCACGCCGATGGCGGCGCCGGAGATGACGAACGGGGCGAAGACCACCGAACGCACGAGGTTGCGGCCCTTGAGCCGCTGGTCGAGCAGCATGGCCAGCCCGAGCCCGAGGGCCATCGAGACCCCCACCGTGGCGACGGTGAAGACGACCGTGTTGCGCAGCACCGTCCGGGTGTCCTCCCGGGTCAGCCACTCGGTGTAGTTGACCAGCCCGACGCCGTTCGCGATGGGCGAGGAGATGTTCCAGTCGGTGAAGGACAGCCGGATGTTGTCGACGAGGGGGCGGTAGGTGAACACCACGAGCAGCACGAGGTTGGGCAGCAGCAGCAGGGCCGCGAGGGTCCACTCCCACCAGGTCCCGCTGGAGCGGCGGGGCGCGGGCCCGACCGGCGGGGGTGGGCCGGGCGGGCGGGACCCGCCGGCCGTCGGTGTGGCCGATATGGACATGAGCACAACGTAGCGTCCCCGGTGGCGGGAGCCGATCTTCCAGGTGACGCGCAGCCGGCCCGTATCTGAACTGTGCCCAAACGGCACCCCCGGTCGGCCCCGCCCGTGCAGCGGTGAGGGCAGCCGAAAGGGCCCGGTCCGAGACGGACCGGGCCCTTGTGCGGCCCGCCTACGGCTGCCCTGGAGGCAGCCGGCGCGGCATACGAGGTCGGCTCAGTTGCCGGTCAGCTTCTCACGCAGGGCCGCCAGCGCCTCGTCGGAGGCCAGGGTGCCCTCGGCCGGGGTCGCGCCACCCGACGGCGAGCCGCCCTCGGAGCCGCCGGCTCCGGTCGCCGACGAGTAGGACGTGCCTGCACCGGCGCCCGCACCGGCCTGCGCGTCGGCGTCCGCCCGGGCCGCGGTCTCGACCTGCGCCTTGTGCGCCTCCCACCGGGAGTGGGCCTCGGCATACTGCCGCTCCCACTTCTCCCGCTGCGCCTCGAAGCCCTCGAGCCACTCGTTGGTCTCCGGGTCGAAGCCTTCCGGGTACTTGTAGTTGCCCTGCTCGTCGTACTCCGCCGCCATGCCGTAGAGCGTGGGGTCGAACTCCGACGCCGGCAGCGCCTCGTCGTTGGCCTGCTTGAGCGACAACGAGATCCGACGACGCTCCAGGTCGATGTCGATGACCTTGACGAAGATCTCGGCGCCCACCGCGACGACCTGCTCCGGCAGCTCCACGTGACGCTCGGCCAGCTCGGAGATGTGCACCAGACCCTCGATGCCGTCCTCGACCCGCACGAACGACCCGAACGGCACCAGCTTGGTGACCTTGCCCGGCACCACCTGGCCGATGGCGTGCGTGCGCGCGAAGTGCTGCCACGGGTCCTCCTGCGTCGCCTTCAGCGACAGCGAGACCCGCTCCCGGTCCATGTCGACGTCGAGGACCTCGACCTTGACCTCCTGGCCGACCTCGACCACCTCGGACGGGTGGTCGATGTGCTTCCACGACAGCTCCGAGACGTGCACCAGCCCGTCCACACCACCGAGGTCGACGAACGCGCCGAAGTTGACGATCGAGGAGACCACCCCCGAGCGCACCTGGCCCTTCTGCAGCTCGCGCAGGAACGTCGTGCGCACCTCGGACTGGGTCTGCTCCAGCCACGCGCGGCGCGAGAGCACCACGTTGTTGCGGTTCTTGTCCAGCTCGATGATCTTGGCCTCGATCTGCTTGCCCACGTACGGCTGCAGGTCGCGCACCCGGCGCATCTCCACCAGCGAGGCCGGCAGGAAGCCCCGCAGACCGATGTCGAGGATCAGACCACCCTTGACCACCTCGATGACGGTGCCCGTGACGACCCCGTCCTCCTCCTTGACCTTCTCGATCGTGCCCCACGCCCGCTCGTACTGCGCGCGCTTCTTGGACAGGATCAGCCGCCCCTCCTTGTCCTCCTTCTGCAGGACCAGGGCCTCGACCTCGTCGCCGACCGCGACCACCTCGGATGGGTCGACGTCGTGCTTGATCGACAGCTCCCGAGAGGGGATGACACCCTCGGTCTTGTAGCCGATGTCGAGCAGGACCTCGTCCCGGTCGACCTTGACGATGCGACCTGAGACGATGTCGCCGTCGTTGAAGTCCTTGATGGTCGCGTCGATCGCGGCAAGGATGTCCTCAGAAGACCCGATGTCGTTGATCGCGACCTCGGGGGCGGTCTTTTCGACCGTGTAGGCAGTCATGTAGTAGGAACTCCGATTGTGGACATGGAAGTTGGAGACGCCCTGCCCCCATTGGAGCGCTCGACGTCGGTTGGGTTGATGCGAGGTGCCGTGCAGCGCACACACGTGTGCCGGGTCAGCCTACCGAGCCGGTTCGCGCCCGGTCAAAGCGCCCGGCCCGGCCGCGGTGGCCCGCGAGGCGGTATGCCGTGAGCCCGGCTCCGGAGGCGACCCGCCGAGCGGTGGGGTCGGCCGAGACCGTGCTGGCCAACCGGGTCTGGTGGGACGGGGAGGCGCCGGCATACCACGCAGAGCACGGCGGCTTCCTCGGGGACACCGACTTCGTCTGGGGCCCGGAGCGGCTCCGCGAGTCCGACGCCATGCTGCTCGGCGACGTCCGGGGCCGGCGGATCCTCGAGATCGGGGCCGGCTCCGGCCAGTGCTCCCGGTGGCTGCGCGCCCAGGGTGCCACGGTCGTGGCCACCGACCTGTCCGCCGGCATGCTGCGCACCGGCTCGACGGTCAATGCCGGCCTCTCCCCCGACCTGCGGGTGCCGTTGCTGCAGTGCGACGGCCGCGCCCTCCCCTTCGCCGACGGCGGCTTCGACACGGTGTTCACGGCATACGGCGTGGTGCCCTTCGTCGCGGACTCCGAGCTGGTGATGCAGGAGGCGGCGCGGGTGCTGCGGCCGGGCGGCCGCTTCGTCTTCTCGACGACGCACCCGGTCCGCTGGGCGTTTCCCGACGAGCCGGGCCCGGCCGGCCTCACCGTCACGGCGTCCTACTTCGACCGCACTGCGTATGTCGAGCAGGACGGGAGCGGTCGGGTCAGCTATGTGGAGCACCACCGGACCCTCGGCGACCGGGTGCGGGAGATCACCGCCGCCGGGCTGCTGCTCGTCGACCTCGTCGAGCCGGAGTGGCCGGACGGACACGAGCGCGAATGGGGCGGGTGGTCCCCCCTGCGTGGGCGGCTGCTGCCCGGCACCGCCATCTTCATCTGCCGCAAGCCCGCGTGAGCTCCGGCGGGCGGCTGCTCAGTGCGCTGCGTCGTGCCAGGAGCGGCCCACCCCGACGCTGACGTCGAGTGGCACGTCCATCACGACAGCGGAGCCCATCTGCTCGCGCACGATCCGCTCGACGTCGCCGCGCTCCCCCGGCGCCACCTCGAGGATCAGCTCGTCGTGCACCTGCAGCAGCTGTCGGGAGCGGGCACCAGCGTCGGCCAAGGCCCGTTCGACGCGAAG
>CALMNV010000026.1 GCA_937873285.1 uncultured Intrasporangium sp.
CGGTTGCCGGCGGCGATGGGGTGGGCCGCGCGCACGTCCGGCTGCGGGGCGAGGAGGTCGGCGACGAGCGCTCGCAGGGTCTCGTCCATCCCGTCGCTGTCGGTGATGGTGTGCGCCCGCCGGCTCGGGGCGAGACGGGTGAGCGCGGTCGTGAACGCCTCGGCTCGCTCGCGCTCGCCGAAGAAGAGCGAACGGCTGAGCGTCAGCACCACGTCTCCCGGGCCGTCCCCGAGCACCGCGGCCATCAGGTATGCCGCGGTGGCGCCGGCCGCCGCGTTGTCGAGCCCGACGTAGGCCACCCTGGTGCTGTCGCGCACGTCGGTGACCAGCGTGACGACGGGTATGCCGCGCTCGGTCAACCTCCCGATCGCTGCCGCCACGGCAGGGTCGTCGGGCGCCTTGAGCACCACGCCGTGGCAGACGCGCCCTCGGCGGCCGAGACCGTCGAGGGCGTCGACCGCGGCGCCCACGTCGGCGTGCTCGCGCAGGTGGAAGCGGGCCCGGACCGTGGCCGGTCGCAGCGCCGGCAGCTCGTCCTCGAGCGCGGACTGCACGGCCGAGCTGAAGCGGGCGGGGGCCTGGATGACGACGTCGAGGAGGAGGGTGCGCGCGGCCAGGCGCAGCTGGGTCTGCTGACGGTCGAGGTCGAGCAGGGCCTGCTCGACCGCCCGGACAGCCCGGGGGCTCGCGCCCGGGCGGCCGTGGAGCACCCGGTCGATCGTCGCCTCGGAGAGGCCCGACTGCTCCGCGATGTCCCGCACCCGGTGCGAGGTCGAGCGGTGCAGGGCCATGCGCGCAAGGCTAGTCCGGAGGAGAGCGGCTGAGGGCTTTCTGAGGCCATCGGGCCCTCCCGACGGTGGCTGTGGGAGCCGCACTCTTGAAGGGCACCGACTTCCCGACTTCCTGGCGCTGGAGCGCCGCACCGCCCGAGGAGGGCGCCATGACCATCACCTCGATCACCTCGATCGCCTCGCAGCGCGGCTGGGTCCGCCCCGAGGACGCCCACCTGTCCGACCTGCTCGAGGTGCTCACCGAGCAGACCGACCTCGCCGACTACCCGTATGCGACCCGGGTCGAGCAGGAGGTGCTCGTCTACGACTGGGCGGCCCTGCGGCATACGGTCGCTGACGAGGCCACCCGGCGCGACGTGCGGGCCGAGCTGGCGCAGGCCCTCTCCGGAGGTCCCGGAATCGTCGTGCTGGCAGGCGCTTTCGACGCCTCGACCCTCGACCGGGCGACTGTCGCCTTCGAGCGGATGATCGCCGAGCAGCGCGCGAGCGGCAGCGCGGCCGGCGACCACTTCGCCAAGCCGGGTGCCAACGACCGCATCTGGAACGCCTTGGAGAAGCTCGCCGTCGCCGACCCTGAGGCGTTCGTCGACTACTACGCCAACGACGCCGTCGCTCTCGCCGCCCAGGCGTGGCTCGGTCCGGGCTACCAGGTCACCTCGCAGCTCAACGTCGTCAACCCAGGCGGCGCCGGGCAGACGGTGCACCGCGACTACCACCTCGGCTTCCAGTCGGCCCAGACCTGCTCGGACTACCCGGCTCATGTGCACGCCCTCTCGCAGGCGCTCACCCTGCAGGGCGCGGTCGCACACGTCGACATGCCTGTCGAGTCGGGTCCGACGCTCTACCTGCCGCACAGCCAGAAGTACACCCACGGCTACGTCGCCTACCAGCAGCCCGAGTTCCAGGACTACTTCCTCGCCCACCACGTGCAGCTGCCGCTGTCGGCCGGTGACGCGGTCTTCTTCAACCCGGCCCTCTTCCACGCCGCCGGCACGAACCACACGAGCGGCGTGCGGCGGATGGCGAACCTGCTGCAGATCAGCTCGGCGTTCGGGCGCGCCATGGAGACCGTCGACCGCGTCCGTGTGGTGGAGGCGGTCTACCCGGCGCTGCTCGCTGCCCGCGACGGCGGTATGCCGGGGCGCGGGCTCGCGAACGTCGTCGCCGCCAGCGCAGAGGGCTACGCCTTCCCCACCAACCTCGACCGCGACCAGCCCGTCGGAGGCCTGTCACCGCGGACCCAGGCGCAGCACGTGACTGCGGCGCTGGCCGCCGAGGTGCCGGTCGAGCGGCTGACCGCCCAGCTGCGGCAACAGCTCACGGCACGCGTCAGCCACTGAGGCCGGTGCGTCCGCAGGGGTAGCGCAGATGCGGCGGCGCTGTCCGGACTGCCCTTCGGGGCAGGAGCTGCGCTGCCCCGCGCATCCTCGTGCCCGAAAGGCAGTCCGTGTGCCCAACTGCGTCTCGCCGAGATCGGAGATGAGGGCCACGGCATCCGGGTATGCCGCGTCCGCCCCGAGCGTCAGGGCGAGCCCGCGCCGCCCACGAGCCGTGCCGGGAGATGCCGAGGGGGTCGAGGTTGGCGCAGTGGTTGAGGGCGCCCTTGTGGCACCACTGGCAGCGGCCGCACGTGATGTTGGGGTCGACGCAGACGAGGTCGCCCTCGGTGACCCGGGGTACGTCCCTGCCGGTGCGCGCGACGACGCCCGCGAACTCATGCCCCGGAGTCACGGGGTAGCGGCCCTGGGCGCCCGCCCGTCCGGTCACGGAGCACTGGTAGACTGACTTACAGTCAGCTCAACCTTTACTCAGTCGTCATCGGAGCCCCCTATTTCCAGCCGGCAATCGCCCTGCCCCCCGTCGATCGCTGTCTCCACGGTGATCTTCGGGTTGAGGGCGGCGGTCGGGTCAGCCGGTGCAGCGCTGCAGCTCCCGCTCGTCAGGCGTGTCCGAGGGCCCTATCTGGGCCGGTGGGCCCTGCCCGGGGGACCGCTCGGGGAGAGGGAGTCCCTCGTCGACGCCGCCCGCCGGAACCTCCTCGAGACGACCGGGTTGGCGCCGCGCTACCTGGAGCAGCTCTACACGTTCGGCTCGGTGGAGCGCTCACCTCATGAGCGGGTCGTTTCGATCGTGTACTGGGCGCTGGTCCGGGCGGACGAGGCGGGCCGGGCGCGCACCACCGACAACGTCCGCT
>CALMNV010000027.1 GCA_937873285.1 uncultured Intrasporangium sp.
GACGAATCGACCAGCAGTTCAATTTCCTCGCCACAATAGGGGCAACCGACTGGATAGCTATCAAGCAAGCTCATCGGACCGGCTCATTGAACCAGCGCACCCCACGAACTAAAACCTGGCGAGCCAACGACATTTCAATACCTCCCGATCATGGCTGCGGAACAGAATTTTTGTATTTTATCCACGTGAAAGCGTATCCGGAATACGTCCGCTCAGCCAGGTCGATAAACGCCGCTGCCCGGCTCGACCCCTTCCCCAGGCTCGGCTAAAGTTCCGTTATGGCATTTCAACCCCTCATTTCCGTCGCCACCGTGGTTGAACGCGACAATGCTTTTTTATTTGTGGAAGAAACCGTCAAGTCGCGGCTAGTGATCAATCAGCCGGCCGGACGGCTTGAAGCGGACGACGAGGACGCCCGGGCGTTCATGGATGACCTTGGGATCAGCCAGCCCGCGCGCGACCGGGTGATCGGCGAGTCGTACGCGCTGCTCGGCGACGGCCGGCTGCGGGACCTGCCGGGAGGAGTCGAGGACTACCTCCGGCTCCGGGCTGCCGGCGGGGCCCCCAGGACCGGGCCGGGCGGACGGGGAAGCCGGCCCGGCGGCGTACCGCCGGAGCCACCGGGGTCACCGGGGTCACCGGAGCCGGCGGGCCCATCGGCTCCGGCGGCCAACCCGGCTCTCGTGCGGGAGGCGCGCAAGTCGATGGCCCGCATCGAGAAGCAGCTGGGGCGGCTCGCCGAGCGGGAGGAGCGGCTGCACGCCGAGATGGCGGAGCGGGCCATGGAGGCGGCCACGCTCGCCGACCTCGACCAACGACTGCGGGCGGTCGTCGCCGAGCGCGAAGAGCTCGAGGGCGCCTGGCTGGAGGCCGCGGAGGTGTGTGGCTGACACGCGGGTCTGCGGGGGACAAGGGACCGGCGTGCCCCCGCAGGAGCACGCCGGTCCGGTGAGGCGAGTGGTCGCTCAGCGGTTGTCGACCGCCGTGAGGCTCACCTTGACGTTGCTGCCGGTGTAGAGCTGGCTCAGCACGTAGACCGAGCCCGGGGGAATCACCGTGGACTCGTCTGCCGAGGCGGTGGCGACCGACCCGGTCAGCTTGCACGAGCTGTCAAGGAAGTACAGGTCGAGGTCGTGCCCGACCACCGGGTCGCTCGTGCCCTTGACCGTGACCGAGTGCAGCCCGTCGGAGAAGCCCAGCGGCAGCTTGGTCACCCACGCGTCGGCACCCTGCGTCGCCGGCGGGAACGTGCAGGCCGTCGTCATCTCGGTGCCCGTCACGCCGTAGACGTTCTGCAGGCCGGTCGGGTCACCGGCTGCGGGGTTCGGGGCGGTGACCGTGCCGGTGTCGGTGAACGCCGGGTCCGGCGTCACCGTGCCGTTGGCCACCTTCGCGCCGGCCCCGAAGACCTCGATCTCGGCCACCTGGGCGTAGCGCGTCGTGTCGCCCTGCACCGAGTCGACGAAGAAGCGCACGTACGCGGCCTTCGTGGGCGAGGCGAGGGGGAAGGTGCGGTAGTTCAGGTCCGGGGCCGCGGGCCTCGGCGCCTGGTAGCCGAACGCGCCGGTCCGCACCGTCTTCCACGTGACCCCGTCGAGCGAGGTCTGGAAGGTGAAGCCCTTGAGCGCCGCGAACCGGGAGGCGTTCGTCGCCTTGAAGGCGCTGACCCGCACGGACGAGACGGTCGCCGTGGCGGCGAGCTTGACCGTGACCCGCTGGTCCGGGCCGGCGTTGTATGCGGTCGCCCCGGACTTGGTCGCCCACACGGACGCGGCCGTGTCGTCGAAGGCGAACTTCGCAGGGGCGCCGTCGTCCTGGCTGGAGACGGACACGATGGTCGCACCGGCAGCCGTCGAGGCGAGGTTGGGAGCGAGCGCGATGCGCTTGGCCGCGTTCTTGCCCGCGGCCACCGAGAAGCCCTCGATCGTCTGCGCGCCGAAGCCGGGCGCCTGGATCGTGAGCGGGTAGCGGCCCGCGACCGCCTTGACCGAGTAGCCACCGGTGCTCCCGGTGCGTCCCAGGGCGCTGACCCGGGCCTCGTAGCGGCCGAGGATGACCTTCGCGCCTGCGATCGGCCGGCCGGTCGAGGCGTTGACGAGGGTGATCGCCACGGTGCCGTTGCGGGCCGCCGCAGGGTGGTCGAACCCGGGCGTCGGCTCGGTGTCGTCCCCGGTGCGCGACACGGCGGAGGCCCCGGCGCCGCGCTTGGCGAAGATCGCCCAGATGAGGTCGCTGTTGCCGCCGTGGTTGCGGTCGAGGTCGGCGGTGAGGATGGCGTCTCGCGCGTCGAGGAAGGACGGGTCCGGCGCGGTGAGCGGCATGGCGTCGGTGACGAGCTGCGCCGCCACCTGGCCGCCCTTCGCCGCGCCGTGCCGGGCGACGAGCGCCTTGCGCAGGTCCCACAGCGTCGCCGCCCAGATCTCACCGTCGGCGTGCACCTGAGGTCCGGTCAGGTCGTAGCCGATGTCCCCGAAGGTGGTCGGGTTGGCGTTGTAGTCGTAGTTGCGGATGCCGCGCGTGGCGTTGCCGGTCACATAGGCGCCGACGGCGGCCCGGGTGGTCTCCAGCCCCGCCGCGTAGGCGTGGTTGAGGGCGTACCAGTCGCCCCAGCCCTCGCCCATCGAGCCCGCCTGGTGGGAGCCGAGGGCGCTGCCGCCGGCCACGTAGCGGTTGGACAGCCCGTGGCTGTACTCGTGCTGGATCACCGACATGTCCATCGATCCGTCACGGTAGGGACCCTCGAACGCGTCGTTGATCGGCTCCCAGAGGAACATGCCGCTCCACGGCGGGATGCCGTCGTCGAGGGTGAGCATGTAGGCGTTGTCGCGACCGGTGTAGGTCGGCGAGCCGCCGGAGGCCGCTCCGGCCTGGACAAGGCCGCGGAGCGGGTCGCCGCCGCGGCCGCCTGCGGTGCCGTTGTCGAGCTGGAAGTTGCCCGCCGTCTCGGTGAAGCCGAGCTTGTAGTACTCGTCGTGGATCCGGTTGTGCTGATAGAAGAGGTTGGTCGCCGCCGGGTTGAGGTCGTCGGCATACGAGGGCGGCACGGTTGCGCCCTTGCTGCGCTGCCAGGCGTCGGTGAACGAGTAGCCGAAGCTGCCGGTCGGCGAGACCGGGCGGGGCGCGTTGTCGACCGGCCCGATGAAGTTGGACCAGTTGGCGTAGGTGTCGGCGTTGTTGCCGTAGGTCGTCACCCCGGTGCCGGCCACGCCGGTGGGGTCGACCCAGCCCTTGGGCGACTGCGGCGTCGGGCCGAACGACTGCTGCCGCGGGGTCCCGCCGCGGGGAGCGCCGGGATAGTTGTCGTACACCGTGCCGCCGGGCTCGAGGAACTGGACCACCGAGGCGCGGTAGAGCATCGCGCCCGTCGTCGCGTCGACGATGGCCTCCCACGCCTGCGTCGGGGCCTTGATGAAGTAGACCTTGTATGCCGCCACCGGGCCGGTGCGCGTGGGGAACACCACCCGCTTGGCGTAGCCCGGGCCGCCGAAGGGTCCCCGGTCGAAGGTCGTGTAGCCGGCCTGGCTGCCGGTGGCTCGGGGAGCGAAGGCGACGCCGGGAGCGAGGGTCGCGGCGACCTTCGTCAGGGCCCCGGCCTCGCCAAGCACCCAGGCGCCCTTCAGCGGCGCGCTCGGGGCCGGGTTGCCGGCATACGACAGGATGCGGCCGTCCTTGGCGACCGCGACCTCGAGGCGGCCACCGCGGGCGGCGGCGACGCCGCCGACGGTCTGCGCGAGGCTGACGACGCGGGTCCCCGTGCCGGGCAGCATGTGGTTGCGGGCCACGGCAAGACCGCGGACCGCGGCGGCGTCGAGGCCGAAGGCGGCCGCGTTGGCTGCCACGAAGGCGCGCGCCACGCTGGGCGCGGCTCCGGCGGTCGGGCCGGTGAGGTAGCCGGCCGCGCGCAGCGAGCGCAGGGTGCCGAAGCGAGGGTCCCACGTGGCGCGGGCGCCGGCGCCGGCCCGGGTGAGCAGGGCGCTGGCCGCGGCGCGGGCGGCTGCCGTCGGCGCGACGGCCGTGGTGACGGCGCGGGTGTCGAGGGTCCGGGTGAGGTCCGAGACCGTGTCGGTCAGGAGGGTGCCGAGCGTGCCGGCCTGGGGGTCGGCGGCTGCGCTGGGGGCGCTGGCGGTGCTGGCCGTCGGGGCGGCGGCAGCGGCGATCGGGACGCCGACGACGGTCGTCAGCAGGCACGCCCCGGTCGCGAGGATCTTCGTGCGGGTAGTCACACCATGCTCCTTGTGCGGTGATGGGCTCTGGTCGGCCCGGGTGGACATCGACGCGCCAGTCCCCGAGACGGGAGCTGGCTCCCTCGTCCTCCTGGCCGCCCACCGGATCACCGTGCGCCGTCGCTCGGAAGAGGTGCCGACGACATGCTGCGAGACTAGTGGCGGAGAGAGGTGGTTCATGACCGGCGCCGCGAGAGGCCGTCCGTGCCGTTCCTGCGGGGGCACCGATGCGGACACCGTCCTCGACCTCGGGGACCAGCCGGTGGCCGACGACCTCTTCGAGGACGCGGACGCCGCACGCGCGGCCCCGCGCCACCGCCTCGCGCTCGCCGTCTGCGGAGGCTGCGGCCTGGTGCAGCTCGACCCGGCCACGCCGGAGTTGCCGAACGCCACCCACGGCCACGGCAGCGCCTTCTCGGGCACGGTGCTCGACCACGAGCGGTCCTGGGCCACAGAGCTGCT
>CALMNV010000028.1 GCA_937873285.1 uncultured Intrasporangium sp.
ATGCTGTCGCCCGGCAGCGGTCCAAGGGAGCCGGCTACCTGGAGGCCGAGGGGCAGGGCGAAGAGGCCAAGCGCGCCACCGAGGGAGTACTTCAGCAACGGTCGACGGTGGAGCTGGGCGTTGCGTCCACCGGCGGTGATGACGCCGACGGCGGCGGCGCGCTGCTCGTCGGTCGAGCGCTGCAGGTGCCGCTCCTCGACGAGCTCCTCGTCGGACATCAGGGTCTTGGCCCAGTGGACCGCCCCCGTGCCGATGAGGAAGAGGGCGAGACCCAGGGAGACGCCCAGGACGACGTTCTGCGTCTTGACCTCCCCGATACCCGGAAGGAAGAAGCGCGCCTCGTCGGGGACGGCAAAGTAGGAGACGAGGAACACCAGCGTGGCCAGCATGGATAGGCCGAACATCGTGGCGACCTGCCGCTCGGCCCGCTTGGCGGCCCGGGGGTCGTCGTCCGCGGCGCGATGCACGTGGGGGGGCAGACCCGGGTCGACGAACCGGTCCGGCAGCTCGCCGTCGTGTGGGACGACAAGCCGCGACCCGGTGTCGGGCACGGGGTGTCCCTCCTCTGCCGTCGGGTGGGCGTTCATCGGGTTGTCCTGTCGTCGTTGGGACGCATCGAGCGACGTGGGCGCCTAGTCATGCGGCCTTCTTGCCCAGCCACACCGCGCAGCCGATGAGGATGCCGATGCCGAAGACCCAGGCCACGAGCCCCTCCGGCACCGGGCCGAGCTTGCCCAGCGTCATACCTCCTACGGCGGTCTCGCTCTGCATCGTCTCCAGGTAGGAGATGACGTCCTGCTTCGACGTGGGGTCGATGTTGCTGTCGCTGAACACCGGCATCGACTGCGGGCCGGTCACCATCGCCTCGTAGATGTGCTTCGGCGTGACGCCCTGCAGGGTTGGTGCGTACTTGCCGCGGGTGAGCGCACCGCCGGAGCCGGCGAAGTTGTGGCACATGGCGCAGTTGGCCCGGAAGAGCACCCCGCCGCGGGCGATGCGCTCGTTGTTCTGCGCGGTGCCCGGCTGCAGGGGCGTCGTGTACTGATCGCCGGGGATGCCGGGGCCCGGCCCCAACGAGGCGACGTATGCCGCGAGGGCCGAGATCTGCGGCTGGTCGAACTTGACCTTCGGCAGCTTGGGCGCCTGCACGCCCGGCTGTGGCAGCGGCATACGACCGGTGCCGACCTGGAAGTCCACGGCCGCGGCCCCGACCCCGACCAGCGAGGGACCGGCGCTGCCGCCCTGCGCGCTCATGCCGTGGCAGCTCGCGCAGTTGGCGAGGAACAGCCGCTTGCCCTGCGCCACCGTGTCGGCGGAGGCTGCCGCGGCGCTGGCCGTCTTGGGTGCGAGGAGCGAGTATGCGCCACCCATGACGAGCAAGCCGAGGAACAGGAGCACGACGATGGCGGCAGGGTGTCGGCGGCGGGCGGCCAGGGCTCTCACGGTGCGGTCCTGTCGTCGGATGCGCGGGGCGCAGGGGTGGG
Source organism: uncultured Intrasporangium sp. (assembly GCA_937873285.1). Taxonomy (GTDB): domain Bacteria; phylum Actinomycetota; class Actinomycetes; order Actinomycetales; family Dermatophilaceae; genus CALMNV01. The sequence goes on from CALMNV010000028.1 coordinate 1,485, forward strand.
CGTGGTGGTCATGGGTCGGTCAGGGAAGCGGAAGGAGGTAGATCGTGCCGAAGAGCGCGATCCAGACGACGTCGACGAAGTGCCAGTAGTACGAGGTGACCACCGCACCCATCTGGTTCGCGTGCGTGTAGCGCTTGGCTGTGAAGGTCCGGGCGATGATGAGCAGGAAGGCGATCAAGCCTCCCGTCACGTGCAGGGCGTGGAAGCCGGTCGCCATGTAGAACACCGAGCCGTAGGCGTCGGACGACAGCGTCACGCCCTCGGAGACCAGCCCGGAATACTCCATGACCTGCCCGGCGACGAAGAACGACCCGAAGAGGTAGGTCAGGACGTACCACTCCCGCATCCCCCAGCCCTTGACCTGGAGCAGGCTCCCACTGCGCGCCTTGTGGCCGCGCTCGGCCTGGAAGACGCCGAGCTGGCACCAGATGGAGGAGACGACGAGGACGAGGGTGTTGAACGACGCGAAGGGCACGTTGAGCGCCGGCACCCGCTCGGCCCACAGGTCTGGACGCACCGAGCGGAGCTGGAAGTAGACGGCGAACAGGCCGGCGAAGAACATGAGCTCACTCGACAGCCAGACGATGGTGCCGACGGCCACCATGTTGGGCCGTGTCGCGGGCCCAGAGCCCGGCGTCGTCGCCACGGTGCTTGGGGGAACTGCCGATGCTGTCGCCACGTCGGTCATTATTCCCACATTCGAAGCGGGCTGTGCGATCGGGCCCCCGTTTCCGGTGGGACGAGTCGATTTCGTGACCTGAGGTGACCCGACGCGCCATCGGCAGCGGCTGAGTCTGCGTCGCCCGCACCGGTAGCATCGGGCGCATGACCGCCCCGAACGCTGCCGCCTCGACCTCCGCCGAGCCGTCCGCCGGGGGCGGGTCACCGCTGCATCGGGTCACGGTCCTGCTCTACAGCGACGACCGCACCACGCGCGACGCCGTGCGAGCGGCGGTCGGGCGCCGCCCCGCCAAGGATGTCGAGGTGCAGCGCTGGCGTGAGTGCGCGACAGCGCAGGCCGTGGTGCGGGCACTGGAGAGCGAGCGCTTCGACATCGTCATCCTCGACGGCGAGGCCGCCAAGGTCGGCGGCCTCGGCCTCACCCGACAGCTGAAGAACGAGATCT
>CALMNV010000029.1 GCA_937873285.1 uncultured Intrasporangium sp.
CCGGCGGCAGCGCGATGACGTTGAGGGTGCCTTCCTTCTTGGCGGCGGCGACCAGACCCTCCATGCCGCCGAAGGCCGCGGCCGAGGTGGCCGTCGCGTCCTTGCCCTGTGCGCTCGCGGCACCGCTCGTGGGTGTGATCGCCGTGCCACCGCAGGCGCTCGTCGCCAGCACGGCCATCATCACGCTGGCCACGGACAACCGCGTACCAAGTTTGTTCACGATGCTCCTCGTCGAATTGACACGGCCGCCCACCCCGCGACCCGCCCTGGCAGGGTCACCTGAATGTGGCCTGCCCGCGGCTCCATTCGCTGACGTCAAGGTGCCCCGACGGTGTCGTGGTGTTGAACGTCTGGGGCGGCGGCCGCTGACGACGGCAGCCCTACGCTGGTGCCATGGCCAGCGGCGAGCGGAGCGTCGTCCTCGCCCGCCTCGAGTCCTTCTTCGGGGTCGACGACGGCTGGGAGCGGGCGCCGGACGACCCGGTGCGGGCGCGCCGCGTCGACGTGGCCGTCGCCGCCGCCTTCACCGCCCTCGGCCTCGTCGGGGTCGAGATCCTGCGCAGCATCGGCCAGCTGCAGGAGCTGCGCGTCCCGACGGTCCTGCCCTATGCCGTCACCGCCGCGGGCACGACGCTGCTGGCGTGGCGCCGCCGATGGCCGCTCGCCGTCACCGTCGCCCTGTCGCTGCACATGTTCGCCGCGGGTGTGACGATGCCCGTGGTGATGGGCTCGATCCCCATGCAGGTGACCTACTTCTTCGCGATCTTCACAGGTGTGGCGTGGGCCCGTGACCGGCGGCTCATGCTCGTCGTCATCGGCGGTGTCCTCGTGGGGATGTTCGGCTGGCTGACGTGGCAGCTCGCGGTGGGCAGCGGGGTGGACGACCTCCTGCTCCGCAGCGGCACGCCGAGCACCCGCACCGGCCTGCTCTCCCCCACCGCCGCCTACGTGCTCTACCTGCTCGTCGTCAACATCGTCTACTTCGGGGGTGCGGTGATCGGGGGCCAGGTGGCCTGGCGCTCTGCCCGCCAGCGGCAGCGGCTGGGGGAGCAGGCGGCCACCATCGAGGCCCAGGCTGTGGAGCTGCGCCGGCAGGCGGTGGTCGAGGAGCGCCTGCGGATCGCGCGAGAACTGCACGACGTCGTCGCGCACCACGTCTCGGTCATCGGCATCCAGGCGGCGGCCGCCCGGCGGGTGCTGCGCCGCGACCCCGAGGTCGCCGAGCGCTCGCTGCAGGCGGTGGAGCAGTCCTCCCGCGAGGCGGTGGGTCAGATGCGCGAGCTGCTCGGCACGCTGCGCACCGAGCCGGAGCGTGCCGACGACGCCGGCCGCTCACCGGAGCCGGGGCTCGCCGACGTGCCCGAGCTCGTCGCCGCCGCCAGTGCCCCCGGCCTCACCGCCAGCTGCGCGGTGGTCGAGGACCGACCCGGCAGCCTCGGCGGCGTGCCGCCTCCCATCGGGCTCTCGCTCTACCGGACCGTCCAGGAGGCGCTCGCCAACGTCCGCCGCCACTCGACCGCCGCGCATGCCGAGGTCGTCGTGCGGGTGGACCACCGGGCGAGCGGGGCCTTCCCGCACGGGTTCGCCGAGGTGGAGGTGCTCGACGAGGGCCGGCCGCGGCAGGGCACGTCCGGGACGGGCCTCGGGCTGCTCGGGGTGCGCGAGCGGCTCGCGACCCACGGCGGCAGGGGCGAGATCGGGCCGCGCGTGACCGGCGGATACCGGGTGCGGGTGCGCCTGCCGCTGCCGCAGGACTGCCCGTGAGCCCGGCTTCCCCGCCCCGCCCGGGCGCCCGCGTCCGGGTGCTCCTCGCGGACGACCAGCGGCTCGTGCGCTCCGGCTTCTCGCTCATCCTCTCGGTCGAGGAGGACATCGAGGTCGTCGGCGAGGCGGGCGACGGCGCGGAGGCGGTGCGCCTGGCCCGTCTGACCCGGCCGGACGTCGTGCTCATGGACGTGCAGATGCCCGTCATGGACGGCATCGAGGCGACCACGCAGATCGTGGCCGAGGACACCGCCCGTGTCGTGGTGCTGACCACCTTCGACCGGGACGACTACCTCTTCGCCGGCCTCCGCGCCGGCGCGAGCGGCTTCCTGCTGAAGAACTCCGACCCCGAGCACCTCGTCGAGGCGGTGCGCGCAGTGGCGGGCGGCCACGCCCTGCTCGCCCCGGAGGTCACCCGGCGGGTGATCGAGTCGATGACGGGGTCGAGGCAGGCACGGGTCATCGTCCGGCGAGAGGGCGTCGACAGCGGCGAGGACCACGGCGGTATGCCGCCCGCGCTCCCGACGCCCGGCGAGGACCCCCGCCTCGCGGGCCTGACGCCCCGCGAGCGGGAGGTCCTCGAGCTCGTCGGCGCCGGACTGTCCAACGCGGAGATCGCGACGCGCCTCCATCTCGGGGAGGCGACGGTCAAGACGCACCTGTCCAACGTCTTCGCCAAGCTGCGGCTGCGTGACCGGGTGCAGGCCGTCATCGTCGCCTACGAGACGGGGCTGGTGCGGCCGTCCTCCTGAGGGCTGCCTCGGCGACCTCCACCTCCCACTCGGACGCCTCCTCCTGGGGATGGAGTCCTGCGGCGGCCCCGGTGACCGGCGGGCCCACGGCGCCCAGGATCTCCGACTCGGGGGGGATCCGCAGTGTCGGACCGGCGCCGTAGGTTCGGCCCCATGATCGAGGTGCATGGAGTGAGCCGGGCCTTCGGGGAGGTCCGCGCGGTCGACGGGGTGAGCTTCGCGGTGCCGGGGGGTGAGCTGACCGGGTTCGTCGGTGGCAACGGTGCCGGCAAGACGACGACGATGCGCATCGTCATGGGGCTGCTCGCCCCCGACGATGGGGAGGTGCGGTGGCGGGGCCGCCCGGTGACGCGGGCGGACCGGCGCTCGTTCGGCTACATGCCCGAGGAGCGGGGGCTCTACCCCAAGCAGCCGGTGCTCGACCAGCTCGTCTACCTGGGCCGGCTGCGCGGGCTGTCGAGCGCCGGCGCCCGGGCCTCCGTCGTGGAGCACCTCGAGCGGCTCGGCCTGGCGGCCCGGGCGAAGGACCACGTGGAGAAGCTGTCCCTGGGCAACCAGCAGCGGGTGCAGATCGTCGCCGCGCTCATGGGGCAGCCGCAGGCCCTCATCCTCGACGAGCCGTTCAGCGGCCTCGACCCCACCGCCGTCGACAGCATGGCCGACCTGCTGAGGGAGCACACCTCCCGGGGGGTGCCGGTGCTCTTCTCCTCGCACCAGCTCGAGCTCGTGGAGCGGCTCTGCGAACGGCTCGTCGTGCTGTCGCGAGGCTCGGTGGTGGCCGCCGGCACTGCCGAGGAGCTGCGCGCCGGCAGCACCGCCCGCCACCGGCTCGTCCTCGGGACTGATGCCGGCTGGGTCCGCGACCTGCCCGGCGTGCATGCCGTCGACGTGGCCGGCCCCTCCGCGCTCGTCGAGCTGCTCGAGCCGGACGCGGGCCGACGCCTGCTGACCGAAGCGCTCTCACGCGGTGACGTGCGCGAGTTCTCCCTCCAGCGGCCGAGCCTGGCCCAGATCTTCCGAGAGGTGACCGCATGACCCTCGCGACCCGACCCCCGACGGAGCCCACCGACCCCGGGACACCGGCTGAGCGGCATACCTCCGAGGCCAGGCCGTGGGCGCTCGTGGCGGCGCGGGAGATCATCGTCCGGGTCACCAACCGCACCTTCCTCGTCTCCACGCTCGTCACGCTCGTGCTGATGGGGGCCTTCGCCGCCTTCTCGACGTGGCAGAGCTCGCGGGGGGCCACGTTCACCGTCGCGGTCACGACCTCCGACGCGGGCACGCTCGTGCAGCAGGCAGCAACGGCGGCCCGGGCCCAGGACCCCAAGGTGGACATCACCGCCCGCCCGGTCCCGACGGCGGCCGAGGCGCGCCGAGTGGTCACGGCCGGAGACGCGGACGCGTGGCTGCACCCCGGCGACGGCGGGTGGGTGCTCACCTCGGCCGACCAGCCGCCCGCGCCGCTCGCGGCCGCCGTCACCGACACGGTGCGCAGCCAGGCCCTGGAGCGCAACGCGGCCGCCGCAGGCACGAGCATCGCCGCGCTCGAGCGCGGGGCCAGCGTGCAGCTCGCACGGTTCACCCAGGCGGGGACCAGCCCGACCGTCATCTCCGTGGCGACGTTCGCCTTCGCCCTGCTCTTCTACTTCGCGTCGCTGATGTTCGGGCAGATGATCGCGATGAGCGTCGTCGAGGAGAAGCAGTCGCGCATCGTCGAGATCATCGCGACGGCCATTCCACTGCGCCAGCTGCTGGCCGGCAAGGTGCTCGGCAACTGCCTGATCGCCTTCGCGCAGATCCTGCTGTATGCCGCCGTCGGCCTCGTCGCGTTGTCCTTCACCTCGTGGTCGGCGCTGCTGCCGTCGCTCTCGCTCGCGGTGGTCTGGTTCGTCGTGTTCTTCGTCGTCGGCTTCGTCTCGCTGGCGTCCCTGTTCGCGGTGTCCGGTGCGCTCGCCTCCCGCACCGAGGACCTGCAGAGCACGACGGCGCCGATCTCGATCGCCCTCATGCTCGTCTACTTCGCCAGCTTCAGCCTGGCGGGCACCGCGAAGGTGGTCGCGTCCTTCGTGCCCATCGTCTCCGTCATCGCCATGCCGGCGCGGGTGCTCGCAGGCACGGCGGCGTGGTGGGAGCCGGTCGTCGCGCTCGCGCTGATGGTGGCGCTGGCCGCCGTCACCGTCGCCTTCGCGGCCCGGGTATACACGCGGTCGCTGATGCAGACCCACGGCCGGGTGAGCTGGCGGCAGGCGCTCACCGCGGGAGGCTGACCACTCGACCAAGGCGAGGTGGCGTGCGGAACTGACCACTCGACTAGAGCGGGGCGCGCGGAACTGACCACTCGACGAAAGCGCGGCGGGGCCGGACGTTCCGGGCCGACAACCCCGGTCGAGTGGCCAGTTCGGTACAGGTCCCCCGGGGGGACCACCAGCCGAGGCTACGGCCGTGCGGAACTGACCACTCGACGAAAGCGGGGCGCGCGGAACTGACCACTCGACTAGAGCGGGGCGGGGCATGACGTTCCGGGCCGACAACCCCGGTCGAGTGGTCAGTTCCGTGCAGGCTCAGGGCTGCTGGGCGAAGACGTGCCTGCGGACCCACGCGTGCATCGCGATCGCGGCCGCCGCACCTGCGTTGATGGAGCGGGTGGAGCCGAACTGGGCGATGGACAGCACGGCCGCGCACTCGGCTCGCATCGCCTCGGACAACCCCGGGCCCTCCTGACCGAAGACGAGCACACAGGCCCGCGGCAGGTCGTAGGTCTCGAGCGGCACCGAGCCGGGCAGGTTGTCCACACCGACGAGGACCAGCCCCTCGACCGCCGCCCACTCGGCGAGAGCGGCCGCGTCCACGTGGTGGTGCTCGTGCTGGTAGCGGTCCGTGACCATCGCACCGCGGCGGTTCCAGCGACGGCGACCGACGATGTGGACGCCCTTGGCATTCATCGCGTTGGCCGTCCGCACGACCGAGCCGATGTTGAAGTCGTGGCTCCAGTTCTCCACCGCGACGTGGAAGCCGTGCCGCCGCGCGTCGAGGTCGGCCACGATCGCCTCGCGCCGCCAGTAGCGGTACCGGTCGACCACGTTGCGCCGGTCGCCGTGGCTGAGCAGCTCGGCGTCGTACCGCGGGTTCTCCGGCCACGGCCCGACCCACGGGCCGACGCCGACCTCGACCTCCTGCTCCTCCACGCCGGCTGAGCCTAGGGTTCGACGGGTGGACCTGTCGCCCGACCTCGGCACCGCGGGGACGCTGACGGTCGACGCCATCGTGTTCGGCTTCGTCTGCGTCGAGTTCGGGCGGCGTGTCGGCT